>NZ_CFQZWI010000090.1:0-11669 GCF_986127675.1 Holdemania sp.
CACGCCCCGTTACAAATCCGTTACAAACCGGCTATGCATTTTTTGCAAAAAAAAGACTCCCATGAGGAAGCCGGATATGCTGATGATGAAAGTTCTGCGTTTATTCCAGGCGGAATTCCGCCCATTCATAGCAGCAGAGATAATCGTGACGATAACTGTTGACAGCTTGCGGATCGCCGTCCAGGAAGTGATAACTGTCGCAATCCAGCCGTTCCGGAAGGATCGCGAGGCTGTTCCATGAGCGCAGCAGAATTTCTTCGATGCCCGCCGCCTGCAGCGCCTCCCGCAATCCCTTGACAACAATCCGGAAGTACCCTTTTTTACTGGCCTTAATCGAAGCATCGCCCCACAATGCGGCACAGGCGTCCGCCGCCGTCACGCTGACGCCGCGCCGGTCGATCAGATAAGCCAGCAGTTCTTTGGATTTTGCGCGTTTAAACGTGACAGGACGGCCATCCACAAAAATATCAAAGCCGCCGAAGGTCTGCACCCGCACCCGCTTTTGCCGCAGCGCTTCGCCATAGGCAAAGGTCAGTTCCCGGCGCAGAGCCTCCGCTGTGACCGGCTTTAACAAATAACCTGTCGCATGCATCTGAATCGCGCCCAGCGCGTATTGTTTATAGCTCGTGACAAAAATGATATGCGCCTGCGGACAAAGATCTTTCAATTTTTTTGCCAGCACCAATCCGTTCATACTTCCCAATTCGATGTCCAGAAATGCGGCGTCGAAAGGATGATCACGAACATAAGCCAGCGCCTCGCTGGGAACGCCGAACGTTCGTAAGACACTGTCCGGCGCCGCTTCCGCCAGCGCTTCCTCCAAATCTTTCAGCGCGAAAGGTTCGTCGTCGACTGCGATATAATTCATAACGTTGCTCCTTCCTTGGGAATCATGATGGTCGCCACAGTCCCTTTGCCCGGCGTACTTTGCAAGGTCAGCGTTCCCCCGCATAACATCCCCAGCCGCTCCCTTACATTTTTAATTCCGATATGAGATTGATTGTCTTCTTCAAATTTATCAGAGAAACCCAAACCATCGTCAGCGACGATGACAAGGTAAGCGTCTGGCGTTTCCTCAGTCCTGATCGTAACGGTGCCTCCTTCTTCCCTTCTCAATACGCCATGGCGCACGGCGTTTTCCACAATCGGCTGCAGCGTGAGCGAGGGAATCGAAAAATCCCGCGCTGTAATTTCATAAACCACTTTAAGCCGGTTCTGAAAGCGTTGACGTTCCAGTGACAGATAATTTTCCGCATGGAGAAGCTCCTGTTCAAAAGGAATCGGCGCTTTGCTTTCCAGCGAATCCATATTTCCGCGCAAAAACAATGAAAAATCCCGGATTGCCGCTTTCGCTTGATGGGGATCCACATCGCAAAGCTGGCAGATTGTTGTCAACGTGTTGTATAGAAAGTGCGGCTGGATTTGCGAAAGCATGATTTCAACCCGGGATTCCGCCAATTCTTTTTCCTGCTGCCGGATCAGCAGATCACGCTCGGACTGAATATTGACAAAGATAAACAACAGCGCCAGCGTTACGCCGACATTCACCACCGCGATCCCGCGAAGAAACATCTGCGACGCCCCGGCGCCCAGCGGAATAAAGATATACAACAAAAAGAAGATTACTTCACGGCGGATGAGCTTTTTTCGATTCAGTACGACCAGCCAGGTAAACGACAAATAACAGAACAGCGGAACCAGCTGGGATATCAAAAACAGCGAACCCCGCTGATAGCCGGCGGCGGTAATGGTAAAAATCGCTCCGGTCAGCGGACTGATCAGCGCAAAGAAAATCTGTACGCCGCACAACAGCGTGATACTCCGCAAAAAGATCGTTCTTACAGGATGCGTCAGTTTCAAATATTCGTCGATGTAACGGGCAAAAAAATACAGGACAAAGGCGGAGCTGACATAATACAGGACAACCAGCAAGATTGCCGCTGTCATCATCAACGGAGTTGTGATATCCCGGAAGCACCAGTCGCCCAGATCACCGATAATCATCAATCCGTTGGAAACGCTGACCCCCAGAAAATAGCGGTTTAATTTCTGATGCCAACGATGATCGTTTCCAAGATAGATGATCGGGATGAGCGATAAGATCAGGCAGAAAATGTCCAGCGCAATATTGGCAATCAAGAAGTTATCCACAGCCACTCCCCCTGTCTCTTCTATTGAATTGAGACCATTATAACAGAGTGCGCCAAAAAAGAAAATGCAGATATTCTGACCTGAGAAAGCGGTTTCACGCTGCGTCGTCTCCGTGAAAGGCCGCGGCTGTCCGGCTGCTTGATCGCCGCCAAAAAAGCGAGACGATTTTCATCCTCTCGCTGTAAGCTCTCACTGCAGGTTCTGCCGCTGATTCCGCTTGTCTTGCACGCTGGGTTCACCCGGTTTGCGCCTCGTCAAGGAGCGTGTGACCGATGTCTTTCCTCATGGTTTTGATCAGCCCTGAGACTGATCAATCTGCCGCTTCAAGAACACGGCGCCGCCGATCAGTACGACCGCCGCAAAGACCAGAATCCCAATCGCAAACGGAACGATGCTTCCGGTTTTCTTTACTTCCGGTTCAGGTTCCGCCGCTTTCTCTGCGACTTGAACTTTCAGACTGAACCGCTCGCCGCCCGCTGAATAGGTAATCGTCGTTTCACCGGTCTTCAGTGCTTTTACAATATAGCTGTCCTGTCCTGTGATTTCCAGAACTGAGGGATCGTATTCCCAACTGCCGCCCTCCGGCTGCGGTTTCAGCGTCGTTTGTTCGCCGACCGTTAAATTCAGGGAACCTGGAAGTCCGCTGATCACAACCGGTACTTCAGAGAATCCAATATAATCAGGCCAGCTGTCCATAGTGAGGGTTATCGTTTTGGACGTCACTTTTTTCGTATCTTTCACGAATGTTTTATTCTGACAAATCCATACGTTCAATTCCGTTCCGTCTTTTTGATCCATCGGAATTTCAATCGTCAGCGAGCCGCGGTATTTTCCCGCCTTCAGCTGCAGCCGATAGCCAGACAGCCAGCCGTCCTTCTTCTGCTGCTCACGAATCGCGTCGCACGCATCGCAAGACCCTTCCTTATGCGGCAGTTCCGCGGAGGCCGCCAGCACCGAGTTAAAGCTGAACTCGCCGTGAATCTGAATCCCGTTCTCTTTGGACTTCAATGTTTTCTGCGCATATTCCGGACCGGTGGCCGGGATTTCCTGCCACTCCAGTTGTCTTCCGCAAACGGTGCAGACTTTCTTTTTGCTTCCCGGTTTCGTCGCGGTGGCCTTTTCAATGATGATCCAGTCGCCCGGCGTGTGCTCCGCGATTTCCGCCTTGGCGCCGTCGCCGTCAAGGCATTCGCGGTAATGCCAGGTCGGATCGGACTGCATCGGCCCATAATTGTGTTCGTGCACCGGCTGCGGTTTCGGGGTCGGGGTCGGCGTTGGCGTCGGGGTTGGCGTTGGTATGATTTCCGTCACTTTTACCGTCTTTTCCGCCCGCTGAACAAAAGGTCCCCAAATCACGTCGCACTGATAGACGCCGCTGTGGCTGGCCTGCGCCTGATCAATTTTCAAAGTCGGATTTGTCTGCGCACTCAGCGGAGTTCCGTTAAAGCTCCATTGATATGTGACGTTCACGTTGATCTGCGGTTTTATCGTCAATTCCAGCGTTTCCCCGGCCTGGATATCCTTTCCTTCGATGACCGGAACGGAAGAACCGGAAGGAAATACAGATAAATCCGCATACGTCTGACTGTTTTCAAACAGCAGTAAGACGGCCGGCACATTCTCAAACGGAGTAGTTTGCCAGTTCGGCTTGTTCGCCGGCATTCCCAGCACGCTCAAGCCTGTGCAGTTTTTAAAGGCTCCGGCGCCCAGCGTCGTCGTTTTGATCAGATTGGCTTCGCTGATCGAAGCGCAATGAGCGAAAGCTTCCTCACCGATCGTTTCGACATGTGACAAATCAATCTGCGTCAGGGCTGAACATTGGCTGAACGCCCGGTTGCCGATGACGCTTAATCCCGGATTCAAATTCGTCGAGGCCTTGAGCTTTAATTGATGACAGTCTTCAAACGCAGAGTCCTGCAGCAGGGTAACCTGCGATAAATTCACTTCGCCCAGACGACCGCAGTTCTTAAACGCACTGCCGCCGATCATGGCGACATGCGATAAATCGACGGCCGTCAGATAAGTGCAGCTGGTGAAGGTGAACGGATGAATTATCGTTACTTTCTCATTCAGATTGGTTCCAGCTTTCAGCGTCAGCTTTTCGCAGTTTTTGAAAGCGGCGGTCCCGATCGCCTCAACTTGGGACAGATCCACACCCGTCAGTTTTCCGCAATTCTCAAAAGCAGATTCGCCGATCGTTTTCAGCGCCTGGCTTAAATTGGTATCCGCCGCCAGCGTCAGATTGGAACAGCCGGCAAAGGCTTTTTCTCCCAAGGTCTGAACCTGGGAGAGATTAACGGCTCCCAGACTGGCGCAGCCTTCAAACGCACTGTCGCCAACGACATTGACCCCCGCCAGATTCACCGCGGTCAAATGCGTGCAGTCCTTCAACGCCTGTTCACCGATCGTCTTCACTGACGTGGGCAAAACGAGGTTTTCCAGGGAAGTCATGCTTGAGAAAGCCGCGTTGGGAATGGTAATCAGCGCTGTTTTTTCCAAATCCAATGTTTTTAAATTCGTCAAGGTTCCGCGAATGTACTTCATATCCTGTTCATTCAGCGTACCTTCGATAAACAAGGCCGCGATCTTCTGCGGCAAGACCGGTCCCTTTTCCACCTTGGTCTTCAGCTCGCCCGCCCTCACCGTGACGCGCACATAGTTTTCAGGCAGCGTCGTCGGCTCGAAGCCGGTCACCGTGACCACAATTTCCGGCAGCGCCGCAGCCGGCGCCAGAACATAGCCTGAGCCAGGTTCAGCGATAAATATATAATCCTGCGGTTTTGACGGATCGTAAGCCGCGTCCTTCGTTTTCCATGTGACCGGAATGTCTGGCAGCGGATTCTTTTCCAAATCCGTCCCGGACAATGATTCCGGAAGGTTCAATTTTGACAGAGCCGTGCCCACCGCTACGGTTTGTTCGGCAACGTTCGGTTCCAACGGGTCAAAGGAGGCGATCGTCACTTCGCCAGCCTGTCTGGCCGTCCGTTTCCCGGTCCGGTTCATGCCGGTATCCAGGACAAGCCGTCCCGGGGCGGCCGCAGGCAAAACCTCGCCTGTTCGCTCTTCCGCAAGCGTCTGAGCTGCAGCCGGCTGCAGCGAGAAGAACAATCCCAGCGACAATCCGCCGATCATGATCAGATGTCTTAATCTTTTCTTCATGATATCCCTCCTTTTTTGTCCAGGCAATTCATTACAATCTTTCAGCAGAAGCTTAAAAACCTGTATTCTGTCATCCTGAGGCTGCGCAAAAACACCCGGGCTGAATCCGTTTTCGCAGAGATCTTCAAGCTGTCGAATTCTGTTTTTCTGAAATCTGCTTCTTCGGTGCGCTTCAACCGTCACTTTCGCCTGCAGGATAACATCGTTTCTTTTCTGATTTTATTATACACGGAATTTTTCCGGTTTCTCCTGCCGCCTGTTCAAAGTCATGGAAATGTAAGACTCTCATTCGAATTTCGCAATGATTGAAAGCAAAATCCCGTCTTTCCCCCTGCTTTCACGCAGTCAGGGGAACCGCCGGCAGCAGTCTTGATCATGGATCAAAGCATGGCTTTGATGATTTGTGAGCGGTCTTCCTGCCCTGCGGCCTTTTCCAAAGAAGCCGCAATTTCACACGTTGCAATCCCTGCTGTCTGATCAGTAATCATGACTGTTTTTTATCATTTTGAATGATCACAAGCGATAATGACATATTGTAGGCGTTCGGATTGCATTGGCAGCGCATCCGCGATGCCGCTCCCCTGCAATTTCTCCTTTGAATCCGGCTTCACCCTGCACTTTAAAAATCCGCTGCATTATTGCCTCCATTCTGGCAGCACTTTTATCCATCGCCGCACTAAAAAAGGAAAAGGAAGAAATTTATCCAGACGAGCTGCAGCCCAACACTGGCCCGCAATCCGCTGACGATAAATATCAAAATTCCTTTTCCATAAACCATCCTGCTTAACGAAAACAATCATCGCTGCAGCGATTCAAACCGCATCTGCCTGTTCTCAGACTGAATAAAGATTTCTCTATTCGCAATCCTCAAACTGTGAGTTATACAGGGAAGCGTAGAAGCCGTTATCCGCCATCAGCGAATCATGCGTGCCCGCTTCGACGATGTCGCCGTCCTTCATGACCAGAATCAGATCGGCGTCGCGGATCGTGGACAAACGATGCGCGATGATGAAGCTTGTGCGGCCTTTCATCAACGTTTCCATGCCCTTCTGAATCAGGACCTCCGTCCGCGTATCGACCGAGGACGTCGCTTCGTCCAGAATCAGAATCTTCGGATCCGCCAGGAACGCCCGCGCAATCGTTAACAACTGCTTCTGCCCTTGCGAAATATTGCCGGAATCCTCGTCGATCATCGTTTGATAGCCATGATCAAGCGTGCGGATAAAGTGGTCCACATGCGCCGCCCTGGCCGCCGCGATGACTTCCTGATCCGTCGCGTCCAGCCGTCCGTAACGCAGGTTCTCCATGACCGTGCCGTCAAACAGCCACGCGTCCTGAAGCACCATGCCAAACAGCGAGCGCAGATCTGACCGCTTGTAATTTCTGATATCCTGTCCATCGACATAAATCGTTCCGCCGTTGAGCTCATAGAACCGCATGAGCAGCTTGACGATCGTCGTTTTGCCCGCGCCGGTTGGCCCGACGATGGCAACCCGCTTGCCGGCGTTGATGAACATTGAGAAATCATTGATGATGATCTTGTCCGGATTGTAGCCGAAATGAACGTTTTCAAACGTCACCTGTCCCTGAATCAGGGATTTGCCGTGCCGGTCGCGAACTGGCGCCGGCGTTGTGGTTTCAGCGACTTCTTCTTCCTCGTTTAAGAATTCGAAGACCCGCTCTGCCGCCGCCGCTGTCGACTGCAGGACGTTCATCGACTGAGACAGCTGGTTGATCGGCTGATTAAAGTTGCGGACATAGGCGATAAAAGCCTGAATGTCGCCGATTTCAATCGCGCCCCTGATCGCCAGCCAGCCGCCCAGGATACAGACGCCGACATAGCCGAGGTTGCCGATCAGCGTTGTTAACGGCTGCATCATGCCGCTTAAGAACTGCGATTTCCACGCGGAATCGTACAGCCGCTGGTTATTCTCGCTGAATTCCGCGATCGAACGTTCCTCGCCGTTGAACGCTTTCATGACGATATGCCCGGAATACATTTCTTCAATATGGCCGTTGACCGCGCCCAAAGCTTCCTGCTGACGGGCAAAGAACCGCTGCGAACGCTTGACGATCTGCATGACCAGGATCGCTGAAAGCGGCAGAACACAGAAGGCCATCAGCGTCATTTCCCAGCTGATGGACAACATCACAATCGTGAAGCCGAACAGCTGGACAAGCGCCGTGATGATATTCGCCAGAGACTGGTTCAGCGTCTGCGAGACCGTGTCGACGTCGTTGGTCGCCCGCGACAGAAGATCCCCATGCGAATGCGTGTCAAAATATTTAAACGGCAGCCGGTCGATCTTCTCGGCCAGCGCTTTGCGCAGGTTGTAGGAAACCTTCTGCGCGACACTGGCCATCAGCCAGTTCTGGAAATAATGAAACAGGGCTGATAAACCGAACAAACATAATAAGAAAATCAGAATTTCAGCGATCCTGCCGAAATTAATGCCTCCGGTTCCCATCGCTTTCGCACTCAGTCCGACAGCCAGTTCCGTCGTCGCTTTGCCTAAAATTTTCGGACCGACAACCGTCATGACGGTCGCGACGGCCGCAAACAGAATTCCAAACGCCATGGATAAAGAATATGGCTTGATGTAGCGCAGCAGCTGCTTCATCGTGCCCTTGAAATCTTTGGCCTTTTCGCCGGCGCCGCGCATTCCATGTCCCCGTCCCATCGGACCGCGCATCATCGGTTTCGGATTATGCTTCGTGTTCGTCATGATCCAATTCCTCCTTTGACAGCTGCGAATACGCAATTTCCTGATACACCTCGCAGGTCTTCATCAGCTCATCATGCATTCCGATTCCGGCGATACGGCCTTTATCCAGCACAACAATCTGATCGGCATGCATGATCGACGAAATTCGCTGCGCGACCAACAGCACCGTGCTGCCGGTCCGCTGGCACAGCTCGTTGAGGGCTTTGCGCAGCGCCGCATCGGTCTTGAAGTCCAGCGCGGAGAACGAATCGTCGAAAATATAGATTTCCGGATTGCGGACCAGAGCGCGGGCAATCGACAGCCGCTGCTTCTGTCCGCCGGAGACGTTGGTACCGCCCTGTGCGATCGGCGCATCGTAGCCTTCCGGTTTGGCGTTGATGAACTCGCTCGCCTGTGCAATTTCCGCTGCCTGCTTAAGCTGATGCCAGTCGGCATCGGCGTCGGCATAGCGCAGGTTGGATTCGATGGTGCCGGAGAACAACACGCCCTTCTGCGGTACATAACCGATCTTATGGCGCAGTTCCTGCTGACTGACCTCGCGGATATCCACGCCGTCAACCTCGATCGAGCCCGCCGTGACATCAAAGAAGCGCGGTACCAGATTGACGATTGTGGATTTGCCGGAACCGGTCGAACCGATAAAGGCCGTCGTCTGTCCCGGACGGGCCAGGAACGAAATGTTTTCCAGAACGTTTTCCTCAGCGCCCGGATAGCGGAACGCCACGTCTTTAAACTCAACGTAGCCATGCTGCTGAGGATCAAACGACTTCGGCTGCTGCGGATCAGCGATCGACAGCGGGCAATTCAGCACTTCCAGCACACGCTTGATCGAAACCACCGCCCGCGGCAGCATGATCGAAACCATCGTAATCATTAAGAACGCCATGATGATCTGCATGCTGTACTGAATAAACGCCATCATGTCGCCGACCTGCAGCGTGCCCAGATTGATCTGATGGCCGCCGACCCAGACGATCAGGATGCCGACGCAGTTCATCACCAGCATCATCATTGGCATTAACAGCGCCAGTGTGCGGTTGACAAACAGGTTGGTTTTCGTCACATCGGTATTGACCTGATCAAATTTCTTTTCTTCATACCCCTGGGTATTGAACGCCCGGATAACCGGCAGGCCGTCCAGAAATTCGCGCAGGACGGAGTTCATCTTATCCAGCAGTTTCTGGATGATTGAGAACTTCGGCATGACGACCGCAAACGCCACGCCCATGATCGCCATGATGACCACGACGACCAGGGCGATGATCCAGGTCATCGACGCGTTGGTGTTCAGTACCTTGATGATCGCGCCGACGCCGATGATCGGCGCATACACGACAATCCGCATAAACATGACCAGCACCTGCTGAATCTGCTGAACGTCGTTGGTCGTCCGGGTGATCAGCGTGCCGGTGGAAAACTGATTGAATTCCGCAGATGAGAAATTTTCAACCTTGCTGAAAACCGCCAGCCGCAGATTGCGGGAAACGCCGGCCGCAATCCGCGAAGCCAGAAACGTTACGATAATCGCGCAGATCGTTCCAAACAACGCGATTCCCAACATCCGCAAGCCGCTACTGAAAATGTAATTGAGCTGAATTGAATCGGTATTGATGCCGATTGCCCGATACTCCATTTTAATAAACTGGGCTGACGCTACCGACGACGCATTTTCGCCAGCCACTTCCAGACTGGCGTCGATCCTGGCGACGATGTCGTCAATGACTTCCTGCGGCAGCTGCCTCAGCAGGGAAAACAGATCGACGTCCTCCGGCAGATTTAATTCTTTGAATTCCTCGCTATTCTTTAAGCCGGGGAGACTGACGACGATCATTTCCGCCCGCGCCAACATCGAATTGAGCGAGGCACGTGCCTCGTCAGTCAGCGAATTCAGGAAATATACCGGTTCCTGTTCGACTAACGGAGCTTGTTTAATCTGTTTTGCGCTGGCCTGTCCGGCGTCCACCAGCGTATAGCTTGAAAGAAACAGCTGCTGCTGTTCGTCATTAAGAAACATTGCCAGTTTTTCCGCTTCGCTTTTCCGGATCACTTCCGGAACCGCGCTGCGAATGCCGCCGGATTGAATCCCGACGTCGACGATGTCGGCCATGTAATCCGGCAGCGCCAGCTCGCATTGAGCCTGGGCAAACAACAGCACGATAACCGCCGCGATGGAGAGCGCGAACGGTTTCAAATACTGGGTGATTCTCACCTTTTTGATTCTGACCATAAAAAAACTCCTTTCTTACTTTTCCTGCGAATCCCGGCTTGCCAGACTCTGACAATATTCAATCGTCCGTTCCAGCGTGCGGATTAAAGCCAGGCTGTCGGATTCGCCCAGATAGCGGAAATAGGCGGTCAGCTGATCACAGAATTCCTGTTCTCTTTTCTGCATCAGCTCGCGGCCTTTCTCCGTCACCCGAATGTAGACGCTGCGCCGGTCGTTGTCCAGGAGTACCCGCTCGACCCATCCCTGCTGCTCAAAGGAACGGATTCCCTGCGATACCGCTGCCGGACTGACGTGGAAATAGTCCTTGATCTGGCTCATTTTGATCATTCCTTCGGGGTTGAGATGAAGAATTCCGTGCAAAATCATCATATCCCGGGAATTCATCGTTTTCTTCTTGCGTCCGCGAGATTCGCTGCGCTGGCGCATGTCGTAAATCAGCCGCATCAGTTTTTGAGCAATTTCCTGTTCATCCATACCGGTCACCTCTTTTGTCTGGATAGTTAAGTTACTTAATATTTAACTATGTTAACCAATTATACTCTACTCTTTATAAAATGCAATATGGTTTGCAGAGTTTCCTACAAACTGCCTAAATTGTCTTTTTTGCTTGCGTGCCGGGATATCGTTATGAATGCTTCTTTATCCTGATTTTCGCTTTCAAACACCGGCGGTGAAGTCGAAAAGAGAAAAAATTCAGTTTGACCGGTTAGAAAAAATAAAAAAACTCTTGCACTACGCAGCGTTTTAGTGTAATATATAAAAGCAGTCGGAAAAATGACTGTTTAACGATCATGCGGTAGTGGCGAAATCGGCAGACGCGCACGTTTCAGGGGCGTGTGGGTAAAACCATGTGGGTTCAAGTCCCACCTACCGCACCAGATAAAAACAAACAGCTGAACGCGAAAGCGGGCAGCTTTTTTTATGTCTGCCGCGGAATTAACCGCAGATTGTGCATTTGAAATCCCGTTGTCCACCACTCTTCTTCCCTCAGACTTTCCTGCGGAATCCCGGACACTCTGGAAATTCCGCAATCGGGCAAGGATGTAAAATGATTTATTTTGACATACAAACTAAATTCTGCTATACTGTTTCCTCGTTCAGGTTCTCAACGAACCAACCTGAAAAGAGGATGAATCCGCATGAAGAAAAAAACGAAAATTTTCATATCGGTGCTCGTCGTCATGATTGCCGCCTTGACCGCAGGCAGCTTCTGGGCCGGCAATTATCTGGTCGATTACGCGCTCTACCGCGCCGATCAGGCGCCGCAATCCGCCAACGACGGCAAAGCGCCGGTCAACGAAACCTATGGCAACGAGGAAGCGAACAAAGCCGAGGAACAGCGGCTGACCGACCTCTGGCTGAAAACCGTCTCCATGGAAAAGAAAGAAATCGTCAGTCAGGATGGG
>NZ_CFQZWI010000091.1:0-11246 GCF_986127675.1 Holdemania sp.
CCGATCTTCGTGCTGCTGGACGAAGTGGAAAAGGCTCATCCGGATGTCTTCAACATCCTGCTTCAGATCCTGGACGACGGTCGGATCACCGATAACAAGGGCGTCACCGTCGACTTCAAGAATACGCTGATCATCATGACCAGCAACCTCGGCTCACAATATGCGTTCGACAGCGATAAGGAAGAACGCAACCGCCGGTATATGGACGAAGTCCATAAGTATTTCAAACCGGAATTCGTCAATCGGATCGATGAGATCATCGTCTTCAATGCCTTGAACAATGAAGTGCTGATCAAGATCGCTGATAAGTTCCTGCATGAACTGGCTGGCCGGTTAGCGAAGAAGGATATTGCGCTTGAAGTCACCGACGCGGCAAAGGCGAAGATCGTTGAGCTGGGCGTGGATCCGGTCTTCGGAGCGCGGCCGATGAAGCGGCATATCCAGAGAACGATTGAAACCTTGATTGCCCGTAAGATGATTGAACGGGGCAACGAGGGCAACTGCACGATGAAAGTGGACGTGGAGAATGGGCAATATGTTCTGCACGTGATTGAAAATCCTGAAGTGATCTAATGCAAAGAGGTCGGAGAAATCCGCCCTTTTTTGTTACTTCAAGGTGTTAGAAAGTTCTTTTTTGAATAACCGTTCATAACAGAAAATGAGTCGTTGATAATATTTTGTGAATTAATTATTTATGAGATGACATTGGAATTGGACTAGAGATTGTTAATAATTTATATCAATTTAATAATAGAAATCAGGAAATTGAAAAGAATTTATTATAATGTAGGGCTTAAACCGGTAAAAGAAAAGGGATATACCAGCGTTTTATTGGGGTGAGATTAAACGGTTTTCCTTATTGAATAGCTGATATAAATATTGGCCAGGGATATAATAAACAATAAGGTATAAAAACGAATCTTTAGACTTTTATAGAGGATGGTACAAAAATAATTCCTTGAATCCCATTTAAACAAATAGTACAATATCAACGTGATAGGCGGTGTGGAATGAACATATTAGTTACAGGCGCTAAGGGTATGGTAGGAACAGCTCTGGTTGCCAATCTGAAGAATATCAAAGAAAATAAAAATAGAACTCGGCCGGGATTGAAGGTCGATGAGATCTATGAATATGATCGGGAATCTACGGTAGAAGAATTAGAACTGTACTGTGAAAAAGCTGATTTTGTATTCCATCTGGCAGGCGTCAACCGGCCTCAGGATCCGGCTGAATTCATGTTGGGAAACTTTGGGTTTACATCGACATTGTTGGAATTATTGAAAAAACATCAGAACAACGCGACGATCATGCTGAGTTCTTCGATTCAGGCGACGCTGGCTGGAAGGTTTGGGGAATCGGAGTATGGCAAAAGTAAGAAAGCAGGCGAAGAACTGTTTTTTCAGTATGCTGAAGAAACGGGAGCCAAAGTCGCGGTGTACCGGTTTCCGAACTTAATGGGCCATAGCCGTCCTAAATACAATTCAGCGGTGTCGACGTTCTGCTGGGCTGTGGCGAATGATGAAGAGTTCACTGTGAATGACAGAAGTACAGAATTAGAATTACTTTACATTGATGATCTGATCGAAGGCATGTTTGATCTTCTGGAAGGAAAAGAACAGCACTGTGAATTTGACGGAGTAGAAACGGTTCTAAAAGAAGCCGGACGTTATTGTTGCGTGCCTGTGACGCATAAGGTTACCCTGGGCGAGATTGTCGATTTACTGGAACAATTCAAAGCGCAGCCGGAGACGTTAATGATGCCTAAAATTCCGGAAGGCTCCTTTGCGAAGAAATTGTATAGTTTATACTTAACTTATCTTCCGGCGGAGAAATTTAAGTATGAACTGAAGATGAACTGTGATGCACGCGGGAGCTTTACGGAACTCCTGCATACGCTGGACTGCGGTCAGGTCAGTATTAATATCAGTAAACCTGGCATTACAAAAGGGCAGCATTGGCATAACAGCAAATGGGAACAGTTCATTGTCGTAGCGGGTCATGGCTTAATTCAGGAACGGAATATTCATACCGGGGAACTTGTTGAATTTGAAGTGTCAGGTGAGAAGATAGAAGCCGTCTATATGATTCCCGGGTGGACGCACAACATCATCAATCTGTCAGAAACTGAAAATCTGGTTACTGTGATGACGTGCAATGAAATCTTTAACCCGGAGCAACCCGATACCTTTTTTGAAGAAGTAGGGAGGAAGGCAGCAGAATGAGTGAAATCAGAACCAATTATTCTTCTATCCATTTTCAGGATAACGGAAAACTTAAGCTTTTAATCATCGTGGGCACGCGGCCGGAAATCATCCGGCTGGCGGCGGTGATCAACAAATGCCGGAAATATTTTGATGTGGTTTTAGCCCATACGGGCCAGAACTATGACTACACGTTAAATGGGATCTTCTTTGAAAACCTGAAGATCGCGGATCCGGAAGTGTATATGGATGCGGTAGGGGACGACTTAGGCGCAACCGTAGGCAACATCATCAACTGTTCCTACAAGCTGATGAGTCAAATTCATCCGGAAGCGTTATTGATTCTGGGAGATACCAATTCCTGTTTATCTGCGATCGCCGCCAAGCGTCTGCATATTCCCATTTTCCATATGGAAGCCGGGAACCGCTGCAAAGACGAATGTCTGCCGGAAGAAACAAACCGCCGGATCGTCGATATCATTTCCGATGTCAACCTGGCGTATTCTGAGCATGCGCGAAAGTATCTGCATGAATGCGGTCTGCCGAAAGAGCGCGTCTATGTAACCGGATCGCCGATGGCGGAAGTGCTGCATCAGAATCTGAGTGAAATTGAAAGCTCGACGATTTTAGAAAAGCTGGGCTTGCAGCCGCATCGCTATATTCTGCTTTCCGCTCACCGGGAAGAGAATTTGGATACGGAAAAGAATTTCCTTTCGTTGTTTAACGCGATTAATAAAATGGCGGAAAAATATGATATGCCGATTCTGTACTCCTGTCATCCGCGTTCCCGCAATCGTTTGAAAGCGTCAGGCTTTCAGCTCGATCCGCGGGTGATTCAACATGAACCGTTAGGCTTTCATGATTACAATCACCTGCAGATGAATGCCTTTGCGGTGGTCTCGGATTCGGGCACATTACCGGAGGAAAGCAGCTTCTTTATCAGCATAGGCCATCCATTTCCGGCCGTCTGCATCCGGACATCCACGGAAAGACCGGAAGCCTTGGATAAAGCCTGCTTTGTTTTAGCAGGAATTGATGAAAAGTCGCTGCTGCAGGCAGTCGATACGGCAGTACAGATGAATCTGTCCGGGGATTACGGAATTCCGGTCCCGGATTATGTTGAAGAAAATGTAAGCACGAAAGTGGTGAAGATTATTCAGAGCTACGTGGGCGTGATCAATAAAATGGTGTGGCGGATATCGTAAAGATATTCACCGCACCTTTTTTGTTTCAACTGTTTAGGAACATGCGCCAGAGCGCCTTCTTCTCCGTGAATAAAATGGATTACCGGACAATCCGGGAAGAAAGGAGGACACAATATGAAAGTCATCGACATCAGTCAGTATGATGGAAATGTGGATTTTCGGCAGGTCCGGGCGTCTGGCGTGGAAGCGGTGATGCTGCGGTCAAGCTGGGGTCACTTCGTTGAAGACTTACGCTTTCGTGAGAATGTGCGTAAATGCAACGACGCGGGGCTGCCATACGGACTGTATCATTACAGCTATGCTTTAAACGAATCCGAGATGATGCGTGAGGCCGAAAAGTTGATCGCGCTGGCCCGGCATTTTTCTCCACGCATGCCGGTCGCAATCGACATGGAAGATGCAGACGGTTATAAAGAACGCCACGGAACACTGTATAACAAAGCGCTGAATACTGAAATCTGCCGCTACACCTGCCAGAAAATAGAAGAAGCCGGCTTCTATCCGATGGTTTACGCAAGTCTGGACTGGTTTCTTAACAAGCTGATCTTGAGCGAGCTGGACCGCTACGATCTGTGGCTGGCCCAATGGAATGTCAACGGACCGTCGCTGCCCTGCGGGATGTGGCAATATACGAGCAGCGGATCTGTGCCCGGCGTGCCCGGCCGCTGTGATCTGAATACCGCGTATAAAAACTATCCGGTGATTATCGGCGAGAACGAAGAGGGGGGACAGGATATTCAGTGGATTAATCCGTATGTTACGGTGCAGGTCGTGCACGGCGTCGGCCGCCGCAACATCTATTATGTGCGCAATGCCGTGATTTCAGGAACCGTGATCGCGGAGCTGAGCCCGGGTGAAAGCTTGCCTGTGGATTTAATCAGCGCCACGGTTCTGGAAGATGGCTACAAGTGGATTAAAGTCGATCTGGGACAAGGCGTAGTCGGCTATATGCAGGTCGATCTGGACTATCTTCGCTTTCTGATTTAAAAAGCGAATTCCGAAGAATTCGCCTGACGCTTATTTGTAGACAGAATAAAAATCTTTGAGCTCGGCCTTCTTATCGGGGCTGAGCTCGCTTTTCTTTATGCCCTGAATCGCGCCTTCCAGCGCGTACAAGCGGTGGATACAGGCGGAAGGATCGACAGCCCTAATTTTTAACCAGGCTTGCTGGGCGCCCAGCGCGATCAGCTGATCCGCGGTGGTGATTCCGACTTCGTTCAGCTGGCGTTCCAATTCTTTTCCCAGATTCGGCAGCTTTGATAATTCACCCATACGTTTGCCTTCTTTCTCTATTTTCAGTGTAGCGGAATGCCGCTTGAAAAACAAGGCGAAAATACAAAAAAAGCCTTGCTAGAAGGCTTCTTTTGACTTATCGGTTGTAGTATTCGACAACCAGTAGTTCGTTGATTTCCTGATTCAGTTCGTTCCGTTCCGGCAGGCGGACATAGGTGCCCTTTTTGTTTTCCTTATCAACGGTAACGAAAGCCGGTGTGTTCAGCGTTGCTTCCAGCGCATCGGCGATGCAGGCCATCGACTTGGACTTTTCCTTAACTTCAACCGTAGAACCCGGCTTTACCGTGAAGGAAGGGATATCGACCTTCTTGCCGTTAACCAGGATATGACCATGGTTGACTAACTGACGGGCAGCGCGGCGAGTTCTGGCGAAGCCCATGCGGTAAACGATGTTATCCAGACGGGATTCCAGCAGGCACAGGAAGTTGTGACCCTTAACGCCAGCCATCTTTTCTGCTTTCACATAAGTGTTCGCGAACTGACGTTCGTTAACGCCATACATGTTTCTGATTCTCTGCTTTTCACGCAGCTGCGTGCCGTAGTTGCTCAGCTTAATCCGCTTTGTCGGTCCGTGCTGACCTGGCGCATAAGTGCGGCGCTGCAGTTCCTCGCCTGTTTCCAGGATCGAGAAGCCCAGACGACGGGAAATTTTCCAAACTGGTCCAGTATTTCTTGCCATTTTCAATTCCTCCTTGTGTGTTTTATGGCACATAAAACAACAACAGGTACAAATCATTGACGCAGGGTGTTGGTAGACGGCAGTTTCGCTTGAAGCAGCAAGTTACTTCTGCTCTGGAAAGAATTCCAGTACCAACGCCGGTTGCGCAACTTTGTAAGCTGCTATTATTAAACGCTAGGTAAGTATAGCAGATTTCTTCGCTCCCTGTCAATCGAAAAATGAAATAAATCCCTTTAGATAAAGGCGTTTTGCAGGAATCGGAGTTGAATTGTGAGCGAGGGGCAGTTTATAATGAAAAAATGAGCGCCGCAGGGAAATTCAAACCGGCGGCAGGAGGGAAAAAGATGCAATTTACAACGATCGATCAACACAATTACCGTCAGGCCTGCTGTCTGAGCGTGACGCCGGAACAAAGCGGATATTTGAGCAGCGCGCCGATGATTTTAGCTCGCGCTTATGCGTATCGCCATCAAAACAGCGAAGTAAGTCTGATCGAGGAAGGAACAGACAAACTTGGTCTGATAATGACGCGGGAAACAGATTTGGGAACAACGGTCATTCTTGATCAATTCTTTATTGATCAGCGGTTTCAGGGCCGGGGCTATGGCCGGAAGGCGATGGAGCTGCTGCTGCAAAGCCTGCGTGAACGCCGGCTAAAACGCGTTGTTTTATGTTACCGTGAGGCAGATCAGGCCGCGGCGCGATTGTATCGGTCGTTGGGCTTTACGGAAACCGGCGAGCGGGACGATGATGAAATTCTGATGGAACTGATCCTTTAAATGATAAGAAAAGTTGGACTTTGCGGCGTTTTCCATCGGGAATAAGAAGTTGTCAAAAACTTGATTTTAACCTATGAGAGTTTGTCGCTTTATGATAAAATAAGAACTAAGAGGTGGTATGCGTTGGAGAAGGTACTGGAAATTCTGACACGAAAAGAAGTGATCATCGCCATGGTGGTCATTCTTGTTCTTTTTATAATCTGGTTCATCGTGCGAAAGGTAAAGATTAAAAACTGCAAGGCGCAGCTGTCGGAGCTGGAAGTCCGGTACAACTCGATCAAGAGCGTGCCGCTGCCGTTTAAGCTGAACAAAGCCGTGGCGATTGCTCGCGTCAATCAGGAGACGATGGCGCAGGTCACGCATTGCAAGGATGATTTTGAACTGGCGCAGGCCAATCTGAAGCAGATCGCGCAGATGCTGGCGGACACGGAAGACATGGTTCTGGTCGGTAAGCTGAAAGACGCGCGCATCAACCTGGACGATCTGGACAACATGATGGAGCTGGGCGAGGAACAGGTCCATCAGCTGGAAGCGTTCCTGGATAAAATTCTCGAAAAGGAAACAGCGCAGCGGGCGGAAGTCACGCAGATGAAGGAAGAATTCCGGACGCTGAAGCTGCAGGCGCAGGAAAAGAGCGCGCAGCTGTCGTTCTGTTGGGAGACAATAGAAAACCGGATCGCCGCGACGGAGAAAATGTTCTCGGCGTTTGAGGAGTGGATGTATGCGTCGGAGTTTGAAAAAGCTTCGGAAGAGCTGGTAGAAATCCGCGAAGCGCTGGGCGATCTGACCGATATCATTAATAACCTGCCGCAGCTGCTTCAGGAAGCGCGCGGACTGATTCCGAATTTGATCGACGAGGTTTCGCGCAGTTATTCGATGCAGAAACAAAAGGGCGTTTATCTGCACCATCTGGAAGTGCCGCGCAATCTGGAAGTGATCAGCGAGACGCTGAAAGAAGATCTGGCTGCACTGAAGCAGGGGACAGCCGTTCATATCCGGGCGCATCTGGACGAGGATAAAAAGCGGCTCAGTCAGTTGTTGGCGCAGATTGAAAAAGAAGGCCAGAGCTATGACGAAATGCGTCAGGCTGAGGAAAAAGCAGAAAAGACCGTGCTGCAGCTGAAAGAAAACAGTCAGTATGTCCGCCAGCTGATGGCGAAGGTTTCCGTGCGGTTTGGGATCGAGGATCTGAGTGATCAGATTAAACTGCGCGAGCAGCGGATCATTGAAATCGAAGATATGCGCGTCAAGATCATGCAGATGATCAAAGGCAATTCCGTTCCGGCTTCGACGATTTTGATTTCCCTGAAAGAGCTTCAGCAGGAAGCCGACGCCGTGCTGACTGAGGTCAACCAGCTGAAAGCGCGGCTGGACAGCGCCTGCAGCGACGAGGCCCGGGGGAAGAAGCAGCTGCTGAAGCTGCAGCTGATCATGAATGAGATGCAGGTCAAAATCCGCAAGAACAAACTGCCGGCGATTTCCGCCACCTATGAAGGTGATCTGGCGCGGGCTGTCGAATATGTCCGCTCGATTGAAGATCTTTTAACCGATACGCCGCTCAATGTGCAGCTGATGAACGCCACGCTCAACGACGCGATCGATTATATTTACAAGCTGTACAACAATGTGAACAACCTTGTCGCCATGGCGATCATGGTGGAGAATACGATTGTTTTCGGGAATAAATACCGTTCGACGTATCCGGATATCGACTCCGAGCTGACCCGGGCCGAGCTGTGCTTCCGCAATGGCGAATACACGCAGGCGCTGACCGTGGCGCTGGCGACGATTGAACGAATCCATCCGGGGTCGTATGAGAAGCTGATAAAGGAGAATGCGCAAAGTGCTGCCTGATAACGCGATTTATTTTGATAACGCCAGTACGACGCCGGTGCATCCGGAAGTCCGCAAACTGGTCAACTCGCTGTTGGAAACATCGTTCGCCAACAGCGAATCTTTGTATGATGAAGGGATGGAAATTTCCCGCCTGATGGAAAAAAGCCGCACGCAGATTGCTTCTCTTCTGAAAGTGCAGCCGCATGAAATTATTTTTACCAGCGGCGCCAGCGAGGCCAACAACATGGCGATCAAGGGCGCGGCGTTTGCCGCGATGGGCAGGAAAAACCATCTGATAACGACGAAGGTCGAACATTCCAGTGTCGCCAACGCGATGCGCCAGCTGGAAGAGGTGTTCGGGTTTGACGTGACCTGGCTGGACGTCGACGAACGCGGCGTAGTCCGTCTGGATCAACTTGAGCAGGCGCTGAGCGAGAAAACGGCGTTGGTTTCGATCATGGCGGTCAATAATGAAGTCGGCAGCGTCATGCCGCTGGAAGCCATTAAAAAGATCGTCCGGAAAAACAGCCACGCTTTGCTTCATATCGACTGTGTTCAGGCGCTGAAGCGAATTGATCTGGATCTGAGCCAGGTCGATCTGGCAAGCTTTTCCGCGCATAAGATTGAGGGCTTGAAGGGCAGCGGCTTTTTGATGAAGAAGCAGCATGTGAATCTGGTGCCGATCATCAGCGGCGGTCAGCAGGAACAGGGACTGCGCGGCGGCACGGCCAATTCCATTGCCGACATCGCGCTGGCCAAAACTTTGCGTTTGGCTCTGGAAGAACAGACGCAGTACCGGATGGTGACCCGTCAGCTGAATCGGCGGATGCGCGAAGGGCTGGCCCAGCTGCCTGAGATTGAAATTAACAGTCCGGACGACGGCGTCAGCGCAATTTTAAATTTCTCATGCAAAACGATCCCGTCGGAAGTCATGATGAACGCGCTTAACAGCCGGAATATCTGCGTTTCCGCGCAGAGCACCTGTTCCAGCAAGTCCAAAACGCCATCCCATGTCCTCAAGGCGATGGGGATGAGCGATAAGCGGGCACTGTCAAGCATCCGCTGCAGTTTTTCCAGCCGCAACACGCCGGAAGAAGTCGATCGATTTCTGCGGGAACTGAAGGAGATATTACATAAATATGGAACCCATTCACTATGATCACATTTTAGTCCGTTATGGCGAATTGTCGACCAAGGGTAAAAACCGTAAGGATTTTATCAAAAAGCTGACCGACAACATCCGCGCCTCGTTAAGCGCTTATGACAAATTGACGTATGAGCGGACCTTTGACCGCTTATATATTCACCTGCATGGAACGGAACCGGAGGAAATCTGCGCGATTCTGAAGGAAATCTTCGGCCTGAGTTCATTTTCCCTCTGCCTGAAAATCCGTTCTGGTCTCGACGCGATGGTGGAAACCGGCTATCAGGTGGCGATGGAACGCGGCCAGGGGACCTTTAAGGTCGAAACCCGCCGTCATGATAAGAAATTCCCGATGGTCAGCGATCAGATCAATCGTGCCGTCGCGACGAAAATCTTGAAGGAAAGCGAAATGAAGGTCGACGTCCACCACCCGGATCTGCGGATCGGGATTGAGGTCCGCGAGGAATTTACTTATGTGATGGCCGATACCGTCAAAGGCGCCGGCGGCTATCCGGTCGGCATGGGCGGCAAAGCACTGCTGATGCTTTCCGGCGGCATCGATTCGCCGGTCGCCGGCTACCTGACGATGAAGCGGGGCGTGGAGATCGAATGCATTCACTATGCCTCCCCGCCGTATACCTCCAGCAGCGCTCAGAAAAAAGTGTTGGACTTAGCCGGGATCATCTCGAAATACCAGGGCAGCATCAAGGTGCATATCATTCCATTTACCGATCTGCAGCTGGCGATTTACAAGCATTGCGACGAAAGCTACGCGATCACGATCATGCGCCGGATGATGTATCGGATTGCCGAGCGGGTCGCGCAGAAATACAAATGCCTGGCGATCGTCAACGGTGAAAGCATCGGGCAGGTCGCTTCGCAGACGCTGGAAAGTATGCAGACGATCAATCATGTCATCGACATGCCGGTAATCCGGCCGGTCGTCACCTACGATAAGCTGGAAATCATCGACGTGGCCCGCCGCATCAACACCTATGAAACGTCGATTCTGCCATTTGAAGACTGCTGCACGATCTTTACCCCGAAGAATCCGGTGACCAAGCCGCATCCGGAAAAAGCGGAAAAGATGGAAGCCGGCTGGGATTTTGAAGCCTTGATCGACGAGTGCATTGAGAAAATGGAAACCGTCGTCGTCACACCCGCAACGCCGCAGGAAGACGACCTGTTTTAAACAAAATAGATATAAATGAAGCATAAGCTTTCTAATTCAGCCGGGGGAGTCGTGAAGGACCCCGGCTTTTTCCATTTCTTCCCAAGCGTTCGTTTTGATTTCACCTGAATGTCTTCTGACAAAGACAGCCATACTGTTATTGAGGTGAGAAAAATGATGGATTATCGTAAACGCGAGTATCAGTGTCCTTCCCGGAAAAGCCAGAACGATTACAAGTATGAGATGGCTTACGAGTTGGGCGCCGATTACCAGGAAGCCCTGGTCGAACGCAAAAGCGAGTATCTTCAAAATGTGAAGCAAAAAGAAATTTGCAAGCATGCCACCGAATTTGGACAGGAGATGGAAATCATGAACAATCAGAACAACCAGTACAGCCAGAACAACAACGACCGTCAGCATCAGTCTGACCGCCAGCACAACCAGGAAAACAGCCGTCAGAACAACCAGTACCGCTCTGAATTCTCGCAGGAAAATCAGTTCCAGCAGAACAACAACGATCGTCAGCACCAGTCCGATCGTCAGAACAACCAGAGCAACAGCCGTGAGAACAACCAGTACCGTTCTGAATTCTCGCAGGAAAACCAGTTCCAGCAGAACAACGACCGTCAGCATCAATCCGATCGTCAGCGCCAGTCTGACCGTCAGAACAATCAGGAAAACAGCCGTCAGAACAACGAATACCGCTCTGAATTCTCGCAGGAAAACGAGTTCCAGCAGAACAATGACCGTCAGCACCAGTCTGATCGTCAGCGCCAGTCTGACCGTCAGAACAACCAGAGCAATCGTCAGAACAACAAATAACGACCGATCTCAACGTGATCAGTCCAGAAAGGAGCGGGAAACCGTTCCTTTTCTGTTTGTGTGCCGGGCATGGCATACATCTAGTTGGTGAAAATCCAACCACGGGTATTTAC
>NZ_CFQZWI010000092.1:0-10876 GCF_986127675.1 Holdemania sp.
TAAGACCCGCATTTTACTTATTTCTAACACCTTAGTTCCCTGCCGTTTTCTCAATTAAAAATGAGTCCCATTTCTGGAACTCATCTGCGTCTTTCTTGTTTCGGTTTTTCTCTCACCAACACTATTTTTGAAAGAGCCGAAAAGAAAAACCATCCCCGCACAGGAGGATGGCTTGCTTTAACCCCAAAAATTAATAGTTGGTCGGGCGCAGCATGAAGTAGCTCTTCGGATGCGCACAAACCGGGCAGACTTCCGGAGCGCTTTCGCCGATGTGCAGATGTCCGCAGTTGCGGCACTCCCAAACCTGTTCGCCTTTGCGGACAAAAACTTCGCCGCTTTCAATGTTCGCCAACAGCTTCAGATACCGTTCTTCATGCGTCTTTTCGATCGCAGCGACGCCTTCCATCGTCTTGGCAATCGCGTCAAAGCCTTCTTCGCGAGCTTCTTCCGCCATCTTCGCGTACATATCGGTCCATTCGTAATTTTCACCGGCTGCCGCGTCTTTCAGATTGTCAACTGTCGAAGGCATTCCGCCATGCAGCAGCTTAAACCACAGCTTCGCATGTTCTTTTTCATTATTGGCCGTATCTTCAAACAACGCCGCGATCTGCTCGTAGCCATCCTTTTTCGCCTTGGACGCATAGTAGGTATACTTGTTGCGGGCCTGGCTTTCACCGGCGAATGCGGTCATCAGATTCTGTTCAGTCTTTGTGCCTTTCAAATCTTTCATGTTAATCTCTCCTTTTCTTTAGCGGCCAACCGATTTACAGTTGGCAATGAGTTGACAGCCCGCTTACACGCGCTGCTCTCTATCCTCTATTTTACCAGAGATTTCCAGAATTGCCAGAGTTAGCCTGAAGAAAGTTCGAATCTCGGCAGGATTACACGCCGGATAATCGGCGCAGCAGCGATTCGCCCCGGCAGAACAGATAGCAGCCCATGCCCGCTGCCAGAGCTGTCATTCCCAATGCAATCACCACCATCATCATAACCGGCTCCAACGGCGCCCAGAACAAGAGTGCGGCAATGATCAAAAAGCTGAACCCCATTCCGGCAAAGACGGTGATCATCGTGCTCAGACTCTGCTTCACCACGACGATTTCCCGATCATAATCAAAGCGCGGAAAGTGCAGGTTGACGATCAAACCGAACAAACCTGAGCACAGCGCCGCCAACAGGGTCAGTGCCAATAAAAGCAAGGTTGTGACTGGCGCAAAATGATACACAAAACTTAAGATCAGAATGCTCAGCCAGCTGACCGGCACGTTAAGCAGCAGGTTCAAAGCCAGCTTCGCGCCCAGATAGCGGTTTGCCGGAATTGGCAGCGATCTTACAATCCAGAAGTTTTTGCCTTCCAGCGAGATCGAAGTCGCCGTGATGGGACAGATCATCGCGCAGAACAGACATGCCGCCAAAAGCAACATCGCAACCGGGTCGGCAAACGCGCCGAAATCAGCGCCGCTTTCCAGCATGACCTGAACCATCAGATCCTTCTGCACCACCAGCAGCACCGCGCACAGCGCCACCATCACCGGGCCGACCATCGTGTTCATCACTAACGATGTCGAACCGAAATACCGCCGCAGCTCCTTGCGCAGCAGCGCCGCGTTCATCGAAGAAGCCTCCAGCTTCACCTTCCCACCGGCTTTGACCGGCGTCGTCCGCGCTTTCTGATTCAGCGCGTTCCAGATCGGCGCGATCAAAACAAGAAACAGAATCAGAACCAGCGAAGAAAGTCCGATCAGCTTCAGCAGCGCAAAGAGATTCCCGTTGATCATCGCCATCGTCAGCCAGTACACCGGAGCCAGCCACGTCTGAATCGGCTGAATCAGCGCGGCAAGGTCCTGCGCCTGCCCGGTCTGTCCCTGAAACAACGTCATGACTGTCATCAAGCCGATCACCATTCCCAACGACAACACGTTGCGGATCAGCACCGGATGTTTGAGACGGCTGGAAATCAGACGCACGGCAACCGCCGCCAGACACGCCACACTCATCGGTACGATCGGCAGAAACAGCTGGCCGATCAGTCCATACAGCAGAAATGTCGCGGGCATCGCATAGCGCAGCTGAAACAGCGCCATCATCGGCAGCGTCAGAAACGCGCTGTAGATCAGCATCATCGCAACTAAAGCGACCAGTTTGGACATCAGGATCTGACGCCGCGTCAGCGGCATGCTTGCCAACAGATCATAATCCTGAAAGTCAAATAAATACCCTTGCGCGTGATAGAAACCAAAAACCAGAATCAACCCGAACGCTGCGCTCAGCATCGACAGCGGGATCAGCATGTTCAGTTCCGTCGGCACACTTTCGATCATCGCCCAGCTGTATAAGCCCGACAATCCGATCAGCATCGCCGCCGCCAAAAGCACCAGCAGGGAACTGAATTTCTTCCGGCCGCCGAAGGTGCGGGCCATCTGCCAGATCAGCTGCTTCAGCGAAAGCCGGATCAGGACAAACGTTCTATTCATGATCGGCCAGCTCCAGGAACACCTGTTCCAGCGACTGGTTGCCCGTGACTTCCTCCATCGTACCCAGCGCCGCCAGACGTCCATCTTTTAAGATCCCGACATGATCGCAAAGCTTCTGCGCGACTTCCAGCACATGCGTCGAGAAAAAGATCGTATTACCGCGGTCGCAATGCTCGCGCATCAGTTTTTTCAATAAGAAGGAAGCTTTCGGATCCAGACCGACAAACGGCTCGTCCAATACCAGCAGTCTTGGTTCATGCAAGAATGCGCTGATCAAAGCCAGCTTCTGCTTCATGCCATGCGAATAACTGCTGATGGGCATCGCCAACGCCCCTTCCAGCTCAAACAATGCCGCATATTTCCGGATCCGCTTCGTCCGGGTTTCTTTGTCAATCTGATAGATGTCGGCCACGAAGTTGAGATATTCATCTCCGCGCATGATATCGTAGAGATCCGGATTATCCGGGATATATGCGAGATTCTGTTTGCATACTAGCGGTTCCTGACGGATCGAATGCCCGTCGATCCAAATTTCGCCCTCGTCGAAGTCCAGAATCCCGACGACCGATTTGATTGTCGTTGTTTTGCCTGCGCCGTTGGGACCGATGAATCCGAAGATCTCGCCGTTTTCGCACGTCAGATCGAGATGATCCACCGCCGCCTTGGCGCCATAGCGCTTCACTAAGCCTTTTATTTCCAGCATTTTACTTCTCCTTTTCCTTTTTCCTGAACAACAGCCAGGAATAACCCATCGGCAGCAGCGCCGCGGTAAAAATCAAAATCAAGATGACCGCCGTCCGCCAGGCCAGCGGCGCAAAACAGCTCAGCAGAAGCAGTACGCCCACCACGCAGAAGCAATACCCACCGAAGCGCTGGGTTTTATTCCAGTTATCGGGATCGTCGAAACTCCAGATCGTCTTCACGCCGACCAGATAGTTCTGCCTGATTTTCGGCATGACGTTGCCCAGCGCCAAAAACATCAAACCGGTCATCACCGGCAGCAGATATTCGCCATTAATGAACGCAACGCCGAAGATCTGACCTAAAATCCAGCCGTACATCAAAAACAGAAAGACTTCCGTCACGCCCAGGATAACGCCGTAGGACTTTTTAAATTTCTCGTAATTACGCCGCCGCGGATCAATCATCGGCGAAATCATCATGAGTGCCGGAAGCAGAAACAACATCGCCGGGAAAATCCAGATCATGATTTTCGGACCTGTATCGTCCGCCAGTCCCTGAACGTCAAAATGCGTCGGGATTATCTCCGGCAAAGCAGGCCACACGATCAAAGTGATCACGACTGCCAGCGCCGGAAGAATTAACAATTTCCAATTAAAGAACGCTTTCAACTCAATCCCCACTCTCTTTTTCCTTGATGAACCCTAAGGCCCAGCCCAGCACTTCAGAAAACACGCTCATGTTCAATTCATAATAGATGAACTTGCCGTCACGGTCATCGCTGATCAGATCCGCCTTCCGCAGCACTGCCAGATGATGCGATACCGTCGCGTTGGTCATCTGAAAATGCGAGGCGATTTCACCCGCGGTCAGCCGTTTCTCCTTTAACAGCTCCAGAATCTCACGTCGTGTGGGATCGGATAAAGCTTTAAAGGTCTCCTGCATCCCCACTTCTCACTCCTCCATTCATTTAGATAATTATCTAAATGTATTATAGAGGTACCTTCTATCCTTGTCAATTCTTATTTTTCTTCTTTTCTTTCTTCTGCAGAACGATTGCCCGGACTTCCCAATCAGAGTAAAATAAGATTAACGCCAAAACAGGCGAAGGAGAATGTTATGTTGGAATTTAAATTTGACACCCAGCTTTTAATTGAAGGCGAGCATCTTTCCGAAGATGCGATTCATGATTACATCACGGAGAATATCGAAGGCGATTGTCTGTTAGCCGTCGGCTACGACGAATTGATCAAAATTCACTTTCATACCAATACGCCTTGGAAGGTGCTGGAATATTGTGCCAGCCTGGGCGAGATTCATGATATCGTCGTTGAAAACATGGAACGTCAGTCTCAGGGGCTGCAGGGTTAATCGCGGACGGCTCCGTCCGTGAATGAACAGGTACTCGTTATGGAATGGTTAATCGTTCTGTTTTTCTTTTTATTTGGACTGGTGATCGGCTCTTATCTTAACGTCGCAATCTATCGCTTACCTCTGCGGCTGTCGACGGCGAAAGGCCGCAGCTTCTGTCCGCAATGTCATCACACCTTGTCCGCGATGGATCTGATTCCGGTTCTCAGCTGGCTGGGGCTGCGGGGAAAATGCCGCTATTGCCACGCGCCGATCTCACCGCGTTATCCGCTGATCGAAAGCTTAACTGGAATTTTGTATGCGCTGTGTGGTTTCTATTACGGGGCTACGTTCACCGCCGTGCTGCATTGTTTCTTTCTTTCGATCTTGATTGTCATGGCCATGATCGACCTGGATACGATGGAAATCCCCGACCGGCTTTCCGTTTTCATTCTGATTCTCGCCGTGATCGCCCTGGCGCTGGAACCTGCCTCCATCCCCAGCCGGATTCTGGGCGCGCTGATCATCAGCGTCCCATTCTGGATCCTGTCGCGGTTGAACGCGATGGGCGGGGGCGATGTAAAAATCATGTGCGCCGCCGGGTTTTATCTGGGTGCGCCGTTGGTTTTAACAGCGTTTGTCTTAAGCAGTTTCATCGGGGCGATCGCGGCGTTGTATCTGATGATTTGTAAAAAAAAGGACCGGAAATCTGAAATTCCCTTTGGTCCTTTTCTGGCGGTCGGCCTGACGCTCAGCGTGCTTTGGGGCAACGCTCTGATTCAGGCTTATCTCACCTTGTTCTAAACGGCAGCGCAAGCTGTCTTTTTTTAAAAGTAATACGTCGAAGCCGAAGGTGCGTAAGACAGGTATTGCTGCAGATCAGCTTCCTTCAGACAGCGCTCATGCGCTGTTTTTTCAGAGATCTTCCCTTCCTGCACCAAACGTGCCAGATCGTAATCCATCTGCCGCATCCCGGCCTTCTGGCCTGTCTGCAAGACGCTGCTGATCTGATGCGCTTTGTTTTCACGGATCATGGATGCGATCGCATCGTTGGTCAGTAAAATCTCAAAGGCCGCCAACCGGCCCGGCTGATCCTGACGGACTAACAGCTGCTGGGTGACGACGCCTTTCAGCACGCTTGCCAGCTGGACGCGGATCTGCCCCTGCTGGGCTTCCGGAAACACGTCGATAATGCGGTCGATCGTACTGACTGCCGAATTGGTGTGCAGCGTGGAGATGACCAAGTGGCCCGTTTCCGCTGCCCGGATCGCGGCCTGAATCGTTTCAAAATCACGCATCTCGCCGACCAGAATAACGTCCGGATCTTCACGCAGCGCACTGCGCAGCGCATCCGCAAACGAAGAAACATCCACGCCGACCTCACGCTGATGAACAACGCTGGACGCATGTTCAAAGCGGTATTCAATCGGATCCTCAATCGTAATGATATGCGCTTTGCGTTCATGCGAAATCGAATTGATCATGGCGGCCATCGTCGTTGACTTTCCGCTTCCGGTCGGCCCCGTAACCAGCACCAATCCCCGCGGCAGCGTGGAAAGCTTGCGCACAGCTTCCGGAATCATCAAATCATCAAAAGAAGGAATCGTATTGCGCAAAAGACGCAGCGCTGCGCATGGATTGCCTTTCTGATAATAAGCGTTGACACGCACGCTGTAGCCATGCGCATCCTGGAATCCAAAGTCCAGATCCCCTTTCTGATATTCTTCCTGCTGAATCCGGTTCATGACCGTCGCCAGCATCGAGTGAATGTCTTCCTTCGTTAAGGGTTCATCCCCAATGATTGTCAGTTCCCCTAACATTCTTGCCACGACCGGCAGGCCGACCGTCAAATGTAAATCGGTACAGTCCATTGCCCGTCCCCGATCCATCCAAGCTTGTAAATCCATCGTGATCACCTCATTTATACTGTTCATTGTACGCTGAAATGGGGAGAAAGAAAAGAGAGCGGTTACGCTCTCGATTTGAATTATTAGTTTGTTCCTGCAGAAGCTTCAGGTTCTGGCATTGGATAACGTCCCTCAGTATTACCTGTTCCATACTTCACATAATCTTCAGCTGGATTATAGGAACATGTCCCTTTTGGTGCTGCATCTTCCCAAAACACTTTGTATACCTCTACAGTATCATCACACATTTTAACAGTTGCATCATCTTTACCATACATTCCCGTAGATTTCGCAGTTTCTGTAGCTTTGATTGCCGTATAGATTGCTCTAGCATTTGCTGTGTTCGCCGTCTTTGTAGCTTCATCAGTAAATCCTGTCAGCTTCGGCACCAACATCAACATCAAAGCGACCAAAATAGCGACGACGACGATCAATTCAATCAGGGTAAAACCTTTCTTGTTGTTCTTTGCACTCTTCCTCATAATTTTAATATTCCTTTCATATTGAACACTATCATTATATCACGGTTATTGTAAAAGAGTTATGATAACCGTGTAAAAAATTTAAGTTTTTTGTAATAATCCAATTAGGATTCCGAATTAAATCGTATAGATGACCCGCAGCATTTCTTCCATCGACGTCTGTCCCTTGATAATCATCTTCACCATTTCCTCCGACAGCGTTGTCATACCAGCTTTGATAGCGGACTCTTTAATTTTATTCGTATCATTTGAGCTGACGATCAAATCGCGGATCTCAGCGGTCAGCGGAAGGATTTCAAATAACGCCGTCCGTCCTTTATATCCGGTCTGATTGCAGCGGGCGCAGCCATGAGGTTTGTAGATCGGTCCGGTATAGCCGCCAAGCAGCTGACTTTGTTCCGGCGTAGGCATGACCTGCTCCTTGCAATGCGGACATAGCTGACGGGCTAAACGCTGGGCAACGATCCCGACAACGGAAGAAGACAGCAGGTAAGGTTCCACCTTCATGTCTTTCAAACGGGCAATGGCCGTGGCGCTGTCATTGGTATGAATGGTAGATAAAACGTAGTGGCCGGTGATTGCTGAACGGACGGCGATTTCCGCGGTTTCTTCATCTCGGATTTCGCCGATCATGACGATATCCGGGTCCTGCCGCAGAATGGAACGCAGGGCTGAAGCAAAGGTTAATCCGGCCTTAGCGTTGACCTGAACCTGATTGATGCCCATCATTCGTTTTTCAACCGGGTCTTCAATCGTAATGACGTTGACTTCCTCTCTTGCCAGTTCATTTAAAATAGCATACAGCGTCGTGGTTTTGCCGCTGCCGGTCGGGCCGGTAAACAACAGAATGCCGTAAGGCTGATGAATCATGGACTCCATCAGCTCATAGTCTTTCTGCTGCAAGCCAAGATCTTTTAACGTTGTGAGCTGCTGCAGACTGTGACCCAGCAGACGGATGACCATCTTTTCGCCATAAACCGTCGGCAGTGAGGATAAACGGATATCCAGACTCTTGCCGTCGATCTGACTTTCAATATGACCATCCTGCGGGATTCGTTTTTCCGCAATGTTCATGTTCCCCATAATCTTGATTCTCGTAATCAAAGCCTCATGCACGGACTTCGCGATTCGCGTGAATTCATGCAGAACACCGTCGGTTCTGAAGCGGATCACCGTCGTCATTTCAAACGGTTCGATATGAATATCGCTCGCCCCTGTTTCATAAGCCTGACGAATCATGTTGTTGACAAACTTGACGACCGGCGCGTTATCGACACGCTGCGTCAATTCGGAAAGCTCATCGTTCAGCGCCAAGTCCTGATCTTCCGTCAGATCCTTCTCAATTTCGTCGATCGCGCTGCTGACATTGGCCTGCGCGTAGTTCCGCCGGATCGCATTCTCAATCATTTCCTTCGGAGCTAAGACCGGAGATACCGGAATACCGCAGGAAGCCTTGATATCTTCCAGTGCATAGAAGTCAAGTGGATCGCTGGTCGCCAGCTGCAGGGCGTTGTTCTTGATTTCCAGCGGCATGACCTGATACTTCTTCGCAACGTCTTCGGAGATCAGCCGCACGATATCGCTGCTGACATTGATCTGGAAGCCTTCGTAGACCGGAACGTTCAGACGCACGCTCAACGCTTTCAGCTTCTTTTCTTCCGTAATATAGCCTAATTCAATTAAGACGTCGCCCAGACGGTTGCCGGGATGTGCTTTCTGATGCGCCAGCGCGCTGTTCAGCTGTTCCTCTGTAATGTAACCCTGTTCCAGCAGCAGCTGGCCGATCGGAAGATTTTTCACTTGTCTGCGCCTACCTTTCTATCGCGATATAGCCCTCTGACAGGACAATGCTGAAATCCTGGCGGCCATAATCAATATTCATACATTCGACCGCTGATTCCGCGCGATATTTTTCACCATTCTTATTGAAGATCAGAACGATTTTCACTGTCGTCGTATCGCTGTCGTAATCTTTTATCGCTGTGGACAGCTTGATATCCACTTTGTAACCGTTGTAAAAATCTGGAGAATACAGCGCTTTTGGCGTCCCCCCTGGAAAATCCCAGACCTGCAGCTGACCGTTGACAATGCTGTAAACAAGAAAGTTCCGGCCATATTCATCTTTAAATTCCGTAATTGATTTCTTTTCACTGACAAGGGATTTCGCGGTCTGCATCGGCTTGCTGATCTGTTCGATCAGAATTTGCGCTTTGTCTTTGAGATCGGTCTGCAGCGCGCTTTTCTGATAGGTTGCGATCATCGGCCTGAAGATCGCGGTCAAGCCAATCACCAGCGTCGTTAACAACCCGACGACCAACACCATCTCAATCAGCGTAAACCCACGCTTCTTCATGAAGGATCCGCCTCAAAATAACGATAGTTAACACGCCCCTTAGCATCGGAATACGTCTTCATTTGTCCGGAAATGGAATAGCTTTGTCCATCCAGCGAGAAGGTCAGCGACGCGTCCTGCGGCGTGATTTTAACGCCGGCAATTTTTTCACCCGCAATCGCCTTGCGCACTTTTAACTCGCTGCGGCTGAGGCTGTCCGATTCCATCGTCAAGGATACGCCGGAAGTAAAAACCTTCGTCAGCGAAGTCACGATAATCACCAGAATGCCTAACGAGATCACAATTTCCAACAAAGTCATGCCGCGTTTATTCATGGCAGATCCATCCTTTCCTTATGGTTGATAATAGTACAGGTCAAAATAATAGGCATCCTCTCCGCCTAATTTAAATACCTCATAAATATCCGCATTATTTCTCGCCTTCAGGTTGACGCTGCTGACAAGTTCGCTGTGCTCGAACTCACAAGCCTGCAGCCGACCATTCATCGTGATATTTTCAGCCTCAAAAATAATCTTGGGCGCAAAAACACTCACATTGACGTCACCCTGAATTCGAACCGGATGGGTAAAAACGAGGATAATATTTTCGCTGTTCAACAGATTCGTCGAGACCTGATCGCTGAGCACAGGATTTTCATCTTCAATAAAAAAGACCGGCCGATAAAATTTGTTTTCGCTTTCAACGATCAGCTGATGTGGCATTTTGGCTAAATTAACGAACGAAATATCCAGTGTTTTCCCGTTTTTAATCTGTAATTTTTCCAGATTTGGATTTGAAAATTCATAAAATATCGCTGAATCCTCCGTGATTTTAATCTCTATCTCGGCATCCGATGAAGTAACTTTACGATAGCCTTCAATGCTTTCTATTTTTCTGGGGATTACCGAAAGATGAAACAGATACTTTTCAAAAAGAGCGTCTGTGGATTGAATTTGCCGAATTTCTCCAGTATAAGAAGCGTTCTCTGATTTAAAGCTGCCGGTATAATAGATCGCTCCCGTCACCGTGGCATTCTTCAACACAAGATCGCCTTTACAAATGACGTCGCCGTCGATGACGACTTCTCCCGGTGTATCGCTGCCAATCGTCGCTTTTGTGTATTCAGCCGGTTCTAAGACGACATTGCCGTCAATATGTCCGGTGACCACAGGATTCTTAATGTTCCGGTAAATTAAGACAACTTTCGGATCCAGATTTTTCTGTAATTCATCGGGTTTTTCATCTTCAGAACTGATGTTTCCGTTTACATTCTGCTGCGTTAGCGTCAAATCAGAAATCGCATTGATCCAGAAGCTGGCCGAATGATCCGTTGGAATCCGGCATTCGTTAATCAGGACGGCGCGTTTCGACAGGCCATCCTTACCGGTAATCTCTCTTTCGATCCCGTTGGGATCAAAGAACTGATTCATGTATTTTGTTGCCTGCACAACAGCTGTCATCTGGGACGTCTTTCCTTCATATTTCGACTGCGCGCTGATGAGAAGATGCTGCTTTTCCCATAAAAAATACTCATGCGATTCATAGAACGGATCCAGCGTAATCACATACCGGTATTCGCCACGGCCGCCATAGCTGGCCCAATCACTCACAACCTGATCTTGAGTTCTTTGTACAACCTTGATCAGCGTC
>NZ_CFQZWI010000093.1:0-10821 GCF_986127675.1 Holdemania sp.
CCGATCTTACCATCGTATATAAATTAAATACCAGCATCGACGCCATCGACGGCAGGACAAAACGTATAAATTTTCGTTTTAAACTCATAATTTCTCCTTCCTGAACCAGTATAAACCTTGGTATAATACCAGAGTCAAGAGGTGAAGGAATGAAAAACCTGTATCAGATCCAGGAAATTTGCCGACTCTATCATATTGGAGCCGATTCCCTGCGCTATTACGAGAAAATCGGATTGATTCAGCCGCAGCGCAGCGCAGGCAATTACCGGCTGTATTCGCTCAGCGATATCTGGCGGCTGAACGTTATCCGCGATTTACTAAAGCTGGGATTCAGCACAGGACAGATTAAAACCTACCTGGATGCCCGTTCCGTAGCGACGACCCGCAGTCTGCTGGGCGAAAAAGAAGCCATTCTGCGGCAGAGAATCAAGGAGATGGAGAAAGACCTCCAGGATGTACAAAAGCGCCGCCAGAGCCTCGAGGTGGCGCTCAGCGAGCCGATGAATCAGGTTTGCCGGCGGACATTGGAAAAACGACGATGTCTGCTTCTCAAAGAAAAGATTGAGCGTGACGAGGATATTGATTTCCTGCTGACCAAACTTTCCGGACGGCTGGAGGAACAACTCTCCATTCTCGGCAACGGCGATACGGGTTCAATTCTGGAGCTGCAGCCTGACGGTTCAGTCCGCTGCACGTCCGTTTTCATCTGCACAGAGGATGAATCGTATGATTTCATTCTGGAAGCAGGCGATTATCTCACGCTGACCTATAGCGGGCGCTATGATACCCACGACGAGCATCTGCGTCTTTTACAAGAAACAATCGAGAAACAAAACCTGAAGCCAGCGGGAAATTTCCTTGAATTTTTACTGATCGACGTTCATGAAACCCAGCGTTACGAAGAATACGTAACCCAGCTTCAGGTGCGGGTCATTCCTGCCTGATCGCTTCCCTTAATTGAAAGGCACCCTTCTACTGCGAGGGTGCCTTTTAAATCATTGGGCTCAGAACTTTACGATTTCCAGAAATCGTTCCGGCATTTGTTAAACCTCAGATGAAATTCCAATCTGGATGACGAAATCGCTTATCCGGCGGCGGAAACCTTGCCCTGATTCAAGACAACATCCGCTTTCTTTTCCAACTCGTCTGCATCCGTTAAATAAGCATGACTGAGGACGTTAAACTCCGCGTCAAATTCATAGACCAGCGGCGCAGCAGTCGGGATCGTTACTTCCATGATTTTTTCCGCGCTCAGCTGATCAAAATAGTTGACCAGCGCTCTTAAAGAATTGCCATGCGCGACGATCAGCACTTTGTTTCCCGCCAGCATTTCCGGTTTGATCACAGCTTCAAAATAAGGGACGACGCGTTTGATCGTCGTTTCCAGACTTTCGCCATCCGGCAGCAGAGCCGGATCCACCCGCCGATACATCGTCTGCCTAAGCGCACTGCGCGGATCCCCGGCAGGCAGGACTGGCGGCAGGACGGCATATGCACGGCGCCACAGCTTCACCTGTTCCTCACCGTACTTCGCCGCTGTTTCCGCTTTATTCAACCCCTGCAGAGCGCCGTAATGCCGTTCATTCAATTTCCAGCTTTTGATCACCGGCAGCCAGCTGCGGTCCATCGCATCCAACATGTGATCCAGTGTATGAATGGCCCGCTTTAAAACTGACGTGTAACAGAGATCAAAATCAAATCCCTGATCTTTCAAAATCCGGCCAGCCTGTTCAGCTTCCCGACGTCCAGTTTCACTTAAATCGACGTCTGTCCATCCGGTAAACAGGTTCAGCTTATTCCACTCACTTTCGCCATGACGAACCAGGACCAGTTTCATAACTATCCTTCTCTCTTAGTGTTAGTTAATTCTAACTTTCATTTTAATTCTATTTCTCCTCTCATGGATTGTCAACGAAAACGACCGACGTCTCAAATCCTTTGAAGAAAAAGAAGAAATTCCGAAACAGAAATTCCCTTTGGCCACAGTTTTTTTGATCGGCATTCTTCATTCTTTCCATAGTTTATGCCAACGCAATCAAAACGGATCTAACCCCTGTTTTCTAATTTATCCTCGTTTCAACACACCGTTCACTTGCCTTCTCATTCATGGCCGCGGACATCGTTTCTCTCACGCCCATTTTCAGAACGAGGTCTCCTTGAGCAATCGTCCCCTGGTGTATTTCGATGATAAGCCTCCTGCCTCTCTCTGTCAGAGGCTGCCGCTTGTCCGCAGATACCGTTTCCTTGCTTTGCCGACGACTCAGTGTGTCCATTTTCTACATCTCCCGCGTCAGTTCTTGCCTGCCGCATCACGAAAGAGCGGCAGCTCTTTTTTCAAACAGTCATGATCAGGCAGTGACCCATCCTCTGTTCCACCTTTGAAAATCAGGCGAAAGGAATTTTTCCTGAATCAAATTCCATCAGGTTTGATCAAAAGTAAAAGCCCGGAAAATTTAGCTTTTCCGGACTCTTTGAACCATTTTGAGAATAAAGCTTAACGCTTGCTGAACTGCGGAGCGCGGCGAGCGGCCTTTAAGCCATACTTCTTCCGTTCCTTAGCGCGGCTGTCACGAGTCAGGAAACCCGCAGCCTTCAGCTTCGGACGGTAATCGCTGGAAGCTTCCAGCAGTGCCCGTGCGATACCGTGACGCATAGCGCCTGCCTGGCCGGTGAATCCACCGCCGCAGACGTTGATCTTGATGTCAAACTGACCCAGAGTTTCTGTCAGTTCCAACGGGGAACGGACAACCATGCGCAGAGTTTCTTCCGGCAGGTATTCCTCCAAAGTCTTTCCATTGATGCTCATTGCACCTGTGCCCGGGGTCATGAAGACGCGGGCAACAGCTGTTTTACGACGGCCTGTGCCGATATACGTTACGTTTGATTTCTTTTTCGCTGCCATTAGTCTTTCTCCTTACTAACCCTTGATTTTCAGCTCAACAGGTTTCTGAGCCTGATGCGGATGCTCGCTGCCCGTGTAAACGAACAGATGCGTGCGCATAACATCGCCTAACTTCGTGTGCGGAAGCATACCTTTGATGGCCTTTTCGACCCATTCAACCGTATACTGTTCCCGCATCACGCGCGTTGTGCGGACACGCAGTCCACCTGGATGCATAGAATGGCTGAAGTAGCTCTTCTTGTTATCCTGATCGCCTGTGATTTCGATCTTGTCAGCATTGATCACGATGACATAATCACCGCAGTCAACATTTGGTGTATAAGTAGGTTTGTGCTTTCCACGCAGAACCGTTGCGACTTCGCTCGCAAGCCGTCCCAGTGTTAATCCTTGTCCGTCAACGACGTACCACTGACGTACAACTTCATTTGGTTTTGCCATAGTTGTCTGGCGCATAATTTAATTCCTCCTAACCAAGTGTAGTTTCCGGGGCTACATTTGGCATAAGTTGCCGAGTATTATTCTAAACTCCCGGCTCCTTTTCGTCAACTGTTTTTTAGCCTTTTTACCGTTTATTTTCATACTTTTCCCTATTTGGAAGATTTCCACAGCTCTCCGTGTGCCATTTTGCCCGAAAACGGAAAAAGCGGCTGTTCCTGCCGCCTTCCTCATCAATACATGTTTTATGAAAATTCAAGGTTATCGGAAAGGTTATCGAAATTGAATCTCCGTATCCCCCATGGCATTATCCACCTTCAGATGATGCGTTCCAGAAGTATCCTTCCAGGAATTCGACAGATTCTGATCATAGTACGCCTCGCCGATTCCGAGACTGCCCATGGCGTTCTCCGCTTCAATCCGATAATCCGAGCGGCTTCCGTTGAGCGTCAGCATCGCATCGCCCAGCGCCACGTCAAACTTGCAGCGCCCCTGCAGCGTCCCGGTGAAATCGACGTCACCCAGCGCCATCTCAAATTCAGAATCCACAAAATCCAGATCTTCGACGATCAAATCGCCCAACGCCAGTTCCACTTCGGAATTGGTCAATGTCACGCCGCTGCCAACATAAATGGTAATCCAGCTGTGATCATGACTCAAATTGCAGTTATTGATATGATCCGGATGTTCCAGTTCCACTTTCAGAATGCCCTTTTCAACCTTTGTCTTAATGCTCTGGCAATTCCGGTAATTAATTTCCACGCGGGTCTGAGGACCATCGTTGCGCATCAGCGTGACATCGCCCAAATCGCTTTCGACGTCGATGCCTGTGATATCGGAAAAAGTCTCGTCGTACGTCTGATAATTTCCATCGCCATACCCCATGCCCATGCCATGCCAGTTATGTGTTTCATAATCCTCATCCTCGTCGTGATGCTGCCGGTTCATATGTCCCTGACCCATTCCCATCCAATGATCCCCAACGCGGATGCCGACGCCGTTTTCCAGCTGATCGACGTCAATTCCCAAATCCTGTGAGGTTAAAGCGGTCTTCCCGGTGATCAGCGAGATCGTTAAGATCAGAATCAACCCGGCTGCGCCCATACCAGCCGCAATTTTCAAAACTGTCTTCATGCCTGATTTCTCCTTTCACGAATCCATTCCACGCCTTCCTGCGCCTTCTCTCTCGCCCATGGCCAGACCTTTTTCACCAGCGCGATCAAACCGCACAGGCAAACCAGAAACAAGGCCGCGCAAATTAACATGCCACCCAAGGCCAGTCCCGCTGAAGCCCAGGAAACAAAGATCATCCTGACGGCACTCACCAGCAGCGAACCAGCCAGCCCGAAAAATAAGAACAGCAGCAGAAGAATGACCATAAACGGTAAAAACAGAAGGAATCCGAAAATGATCAGTAAAATGACAATCACGATCGCCAGCGGCACCCAGATCGGACTGGCAACCAGTGCCAGGCACAGGATCTGCGGCCACGGCCATTTCTTAGCTTCCTGCTGATCAGCATTGATCCGGCTGTTGTAGCTGCTGCGGATCCCTTTCGCAAACGCCTCCGGCGAGCCCAGATCGCGGACTGCCTGATCGAACTGATCTTCGCCCGCTTCGTCAAAATATTCCTCACAATACCGCATCGCGCTTTCCTGCTCTTCCCGCGGCAGTCCTTCCAGCGCTTCTTTCAGCCGATGCAGATAAATCTGTCTAGTCATCAAGATTTCCTCCCTCTAAAATCGTCGTTATCTTCCGGGAAAAATACACCCACTCCCGCTTATATTCTTTGTTTTTCTCCAGACCTTCGTCTGTCAGCCGGTAATATCTTCGATTTCTGCCCATTACCGCCACGTCGTAGGTTTCCAATAATTCTTCTTTCTGGAGCCTTCGCAAGACCGGATACAAGGTCGATTCCGAGACCCCCAGCGTTTCCTTGATCTGCTGGGTCAGACGATAACCATAAGTATCCTCCTTCGCCAGGATCGCTAAAACACACGCATCCAGCAGGACCGAACCAATCTGAAATGTCATGGTATCTCCTCCTTGTATAATATTATATGTTGTATAATATTATATGTCAACTAGAGTATAAATCGAATTGATTTCGTCCATACTAAGATCAGGTGATAAACATGGAACTTTCTGAACACAGACATATTTTATATTTCAGCGAACAGCCGATCATTCTGATGGAAGAACTTCTGAAAATCAAAAACATCGGTTTTACCCATATTCCTACGGGAATTCCTGAAACCGCACTTTCGCAGGCTCAGCAGCATTATATCGCGCTGAAGGCTTCGCCGTTTGTGGAAAACTCTGGAATTGGATTTATCTTATTCGGTTCCGCCTGCGATCTGGCGCTGCCTCTGCAGCAGCTGTGCGAGGTTAAGATGCTGCTGGTCAATCCGCTGCGGCACGATTATTTTCCCGCGAGGATCAGCGTCATCGAAGCCAGCGAGGAAGAATCGATGTTCCTGCAGATCAAGGCGAAGCTGGAAAATATCGTATAGGCAAGCTTTGTCTGAGCACCTTTTGCAGCTTTGACATCCTTCGCATAACACGTGGCGTCCACTGCGCAAACAAAAAAACTGATCCTTCTCAATCAGTTTTTTTAATTTATGACAAAGCTCTTTTTATTTATCCTGAACGCAACTTTTGGCCAGAGCGTCCTGTGAAGATCCACGGGATGAAGAATAATAGACCTCAACCAACGTCAATCCCTGCGGTTTGGCATTGAAATGGCAGATCTGTTTATCCCGGGCCAGCAGCATCTTCTGCACTTCCTGCGGCGTCAGCCGGCCGCGCCCAACTTCAATCAACGTTCCCGTCAGCATCCGTACCATATACCGCATGAAACCATTGCCTTCGTAAATCAATCGCAGCTGATCCCCGTCTTCAACCAGCTCCAGACGCGTGATCGTCCGCACCTGATCCGGCGTTTCCGTCCGGGAATTGGCGCAGAAGGAGGAGAAATCATGTTCGCCGATCAGATAAGCCGCCCCCTCGCGCATGGTCTGGACATTTAAAGCCCATGGCGTTTGGAAGGCATAACGGCGGGTAAATACGTTCGCATCGCCCAGCTGAATTCGGTATTCATACCGTTTCCCAATCGCGTCAAACCGGGCATGAAAATGCGGGTCAACAGTTTCGATGGAACGAATGTGGATATCTTTCGGCAGATGGCCATTGATTGCCCGCTTCCATTGGAAAGCGTTGAGTGAGAAATCGACGTCAAAATGGAAAACCTGTCCCCAGGCATGGACCTGGGCGTCCGTTCGACCGGATCCCGTGATGGATATGGGCTGCCGGCAAATGGCGCTGATCGCATCCTGAATCGTCTGTTGAATCGTCGCTCCGCGCTCGGCCGGTTGGATCTGCCAACCGGCATAATCAAAGCCATCGTAGCTGACGACCGCTTTAAACCGCTGTCTCATGCCAGCCAGAGAACAAGCATCGTTCCCAGCAGCGCGGCACATCCTGCCAGCAGCAGATAATCCCGGCCTTCCATCTTTAAGATCTTATATCGCGTCCGCGTCCGTCCCGGGCAATAGCCGCGGGCTTCCATCGCGTTCGCCAGTTCCTCAGCCCGCTGAAACGCCGACACGAACAACGGCACGATCAGTGATAAGACCGCCATGATCTTTTCTTTCAGCTTGCCCTCTTTCAAATCCACGCCGCGGCTGGCCTGAGCGCGCATGATCCGCTGCGTTTCCTCGATCAACGTCGGAATGAACCGCAAAGCGATGGAAATCATCATTGCAATCTCATGCGACGGCAGGTGAAACCGCTGAAATGGCTGAAGCAAATCTTCAATCCCCAACGTCAGATCCAGCGGTTTGGTCGTTGCGGTTAACACCGTCGTGATGATGATCATCAACATTAACCGGATTGCGATATATAACGTCTGGAATACCGCGTCGCTGTAAATCGTGAAGCCAAATATTGTGACCAACGGCGCGCCGGTGCGCAGCACGAGAATGTTGACGATCAGCAGAAACAGCAGCATGAACAACATGGGCTTCATCGACCGCCAGACAAAGTTCAGGCTCAGCTTCGCGATCAGTACGACCGCGACGGCGCAGACAGCGATGATCGCATAGCCTGAGAAGCCGGCTGGAAAAAAGATCGCGATCAGCACGATCAGCATCGCCATGATCTTCGCCCGCGGATCCATGCGGTGGATTGGGGAGTTAAGCGGCATGTATTTGCCTAACGCAAAGTTATTCATTTCAGCTTCACCTCCCGCAGGATTTCCTTCGCCAGGGAGGGAATATCCATGATGTCTTCAGACAGGTGAAAGCCGCGTTGATTCAGCATCTCACGGGTACGGATGATCGCCGGCGGCAGGATGTTTAACTGCTTTAACAGATCCGTTTTGCGGAAAAATTCATGAACCGACGTTTTCTGCAGAATTTCGCCATGATCCACAACGACGACATTGTCGCAATAATTGAGAACGTGTTCCATATCGTGCGTCACGATCAGCACGGTTTTGTTCATCTGCTTGTTGAGATTCATAAACAGCTGCATCATCGACTGAGCACCCTGCGGATCCAGGCCGGCCGTCGGTTCATCCAGCACCAGCACCTGCGGATCCATCGCCAGAATGCCCGCAATCGCCACGCGGCGTTTCTGTCCGCCGGATAAATCCAACGGCGAGCGTTCCAGCATCGTTTCATCCAAACCGACAACCTTGATGACCTCGCGGGCCCGGCGCACTGCTTCTTCTTCGCTGGCACCGAAGTTTTTCGGTCCAAAAGCGATGTCCTTCAGAATTGTTTCTTCAAACAACTGATATTCCGGAAACTGAAAGACCAGTCCGACATCCTTGCGCAAGCTTTTCAAGTGCTCCGGCTTCTGCTGAGCGCTGATCGTCCTTCCCAGAATTTCGAGCTTCCCCGCGGTCGGAAGCAGCAGCGCGTTGAGATGCTGCACCAGCGTCGTCTTTCCGCTGCCGGTCTTGCCGATAATCGCCGTGACCTTGCCTTCCTCAATTTCCAGATCCACATCTTTCAATGCGGCGTAGGCAAACGGCGTCCCACTGGAGTATGTATAGCTTAGTTTTTCAAATCGAATTGACACAGTTGATTCACCAGCCCTTCAATCGTAATCTCCGGCTTCATCGTTAAGCCGTTTTTCTTTAACTGCTGCTGCAGCTTGATGCTGAACGGAATATCCAGATGCAGGCGAATCAGTTCTTTATCCCGCAGCAGGATTTCCTCCGGCGTGCCTTCCATCTTAATCTCGCCCTGATCCATCACCAGCACATGATCGCTCTTGGCGACTTCCTCAATGTCATGGGTGATCGAGATGATAGTCAGCTGGGTTTCGGCATGCAGCTGGCGGATCACGCGGTTAATTTCATCTTTCCCCTGTGGATCGAGCATACTTGTCGACTCATCAAAAATGATCATTTCCGGCGCCATTGCGAGCACCCCGGCGATGGCTACACGCTGTTTCTGGCCTCCAGACAAGCGGGTTGGCTCGCTTTCCAGATAATCGGTCATGTTGACCTTTTCTGCGAATTCCGTAATGATGGCGTCCATTTTTTCCTGCGCCACGCAATGGTTTTCCAAACCAAATGCGATATCGTCCCGCACCGTGGAACCGATGAACTGGTTATCCGGATTCTGGAATACAATTCCCACCCGGCTGCGGATTTCCATCAGATTTTCCTCGTTTAAAGGCAGATTGTCGATCAGGATCTCGCCCTCATCTTTTTCCAGCAGCCCGATCAGCAGCTTGGCGATCGTCGACTTGCCGCTGCCGTTGTGACCGATAATTGTTGTATAACTTCCTTTCTCAATGGCGAAGGAAACATGACGCACGGCATGCGTCGCTTCGTCATAGGAAAAGCTCAGATTTTTAACTTCCAGCTGTTTCATAGTTCTCACCTCAAAGTGTTTTAATTATACAACAGATAAACTCGTTTTAAAACAATAAAGAACCCCTTATGGGAAAGGGATTTTCCAGGTCTTGACAAAGCGTTGAATTTGTTTAGCGATCTGCGGTCGATGACACCGCTTTCGCTGATTTCAGCCTTGGACATGCCCGCGAGAACCGCGATCGGAAAAAAGAAAAAGTCCGCGCCGCCGAAGCGGAAGCCGACTTGTTTCCATTTTATTTCGATTCCAGACGATATGCGTGATACTGACCGTTCAGGCAGTCGACCTGATTGGAAACGTTCAGAATATCGCTTAAGATTTTTCCTTTTTCCACAAGCAGATCCTTGCTGATCGTAAGCGACTGATCGCCGTCCGCTTCGTTGATCTGATAGTCATGTTCCTTGATAATTCGAACGAAGGTGATCAGATCCTCCACCGCCGGGAAGCTGATATCGTGATAGATCGTCACCAGTGAACCTTCCGGATAGTTCTGATCAAAATCCAGCTGTTCTTTCAGGCAGGCTGAAATGAAAGCCGGCTTTAAATAGGGATACATCAGATTGATTTCCTGTACTTCGCGGGAATACTGCGGCTCTTCTTCAGCCTTTTCTTCAGAGGCCGCTTCCGGTTCTGTTTCAGCCGGTTCTTCTTTCTGCGGCTGCGGCGTTGTTTCTTCTTCGTCGCTGCTCAGTGTAATAATCGTTTTTTCTTCGTCTTTTTTATTGGCTGCTTTACTTAACAAATAGGCGGCGCCGCCAGCGGCTGCCAACAAGCCGAATATTAATCCTTTTTTCATCGTTGTCACCGATCCTTTTCTTTATTCTATCATATTTCATCAGGTTTTAAACTATTTTCTTAATAAGCCCACGACGGCGACACCATCGCCGACCTCCGGATAGAACTGCGTGAGGCAGTCGGGATCATGCATCAGGGTTTCCCGAAACCGCCGCAGTTTTTTAATCATTTGCCGGGTGCCTTTGTTTTCAGTCAGGGACGGATCTTCGACCATTCCATGAAAGTTCAGATTATCAAAGACAAAGACGCCGCCCTTGGCAAGATTACCGCGGAATTGTTCCATATAGCGGGGATATTGCGCCTTCGCGGCGTCAACAAAAATCAGATCATAGAGCCGGTCAGTCTGAAACTTTGCGATATCCATTGCGAACACATGGATCTGAGTATCCAGCCGTTCCGCCGCAATGTTGGCAATCGCCAGCTGTGCGCGCTCGGGATCATTTTCCAAAGTGTCAATTTGAATCAACGTTGAGAGCTTCGCCATCCGAATTGCCGAATAACCGATTGCAGTGCCCAATTCCAGAATTCGGGTATAGGCTTGATTGCGAATGAGTTCCAGAATGAATTCAATACCAGTTTTCATCATAATCGGCACATGGTTTTCCTGAGCGTAAATCTCCAAATCATTAATGGACGGCATTGAATTTCCCCCTTTTTATCCTTTTTTATTCATACGCGCTATTTCCACAGGATAAGCATGACTTTATCTTTGGGCATCCCCTCATCTTTCTGACGGGGTTGATAAGAAAAAAGGCTCCCTGAGAAAGGGAACCGGAGAACCTGGCAACGAGCTACGTTCAC
>NZ_CFQZWI010000094.1:0-10656 GCF_986127675.1 Holdemania sp.
TTCCCGAAGGAAGGGGCGGTCAGCGACGTTGAAAGCTATCCGATTGAATCGATCGTGGCGCCGGCTCCGATGTTTGAACAGGGTGAGAAAATTGCCGTTCAGCAGGGGGCGGGCATGGTTGTGACCGCTTCGGATACCCAGCATGAATACGCATCGGTTCTTTTCTTAAAATGGTTCACAGAGGAACGTCGGAATATTCAGTTCTCACTGGCTTCCGGATATCTGCCGGTAAAGAAAGCCGCGAATGATTTTGAGACGATCAAAAAAGTTATTGAAAACAATGCGGAGCTGGACTCGGCAGAAATGATTGACGTTGTTGAAGTGGCCGAGAAACAGCTGAGTGAAGTTCAGCTGTATACGACAAAGGCTTTTGAAGGCGGCAGCGACGCGCGGTCTCTGCTGGATACTTCGATGCAGGATCTGGCGAAGGCGGATCGCGAGCAGGTCGTTGAACGTCTGGCGCAGGGGCAGAGCCTTGATGAAGCAACTGCTGAATTTGAAACGGAAGCCTATTTCGACGCCTGGTTCGCGGCGTTGAGTCAACAGATGCAAAAAATCGTCCAGGAATAACGTTTTTAAGAAAAGGAGTAACCGGAATATGCTGAAAAAAAGAAGTGTTTTCAATCGTATTCTGATCCCTTTGATCGTCGTTCAAATTTTTCAGATCAGTCTGTTTGGGATGTTGGTTTTCAGCGGCGGCGTTATTACCAAGCTTGACCGCAACGCTGAGGAAATCCTGAACGAACGGGTCATCAATCGGAAGAATTATTTAGAGAATGAAATGATTCAGCGCTGGAGTAATTTCTCCATCTATCAGACGAAGATCGAAGAAGAAATTGAGCAGCAGCTGAGCGAAGCGGGCATGACCGTCGCCGACCTGGTGCCGGGGGCGGCTGTGACCAGCGAAATTTTGAAAAAAATCGGTCCGGATCTGATTGCGCTGATGCGCAGAAATACGGTAACCGGCGTTTTTCTCGTTTTTGAAGGTCCTCTGAACGACAGGGCTGAGGAAAAGGAGAAAAGTGGTATTTATCTGCGGGATCTGGATCCGATCAATAACCCTTACGACAATTCGGACTTGTTGATGGAACGTTCGCCGACCGATGTGGCGCAGAGTCTGGACATTGCGATGGACGTCAGTTGGAGTCCACGTTTTAAGATCGGCGGCGAGAGTTATTTTTATAACAACCCGGTGCAGGCGATTCGCTCCAATCCGGATCTGTCCAGTGAAGACGCCGGGTATTGGGGCTATGGCTCCATGTTGAACGAAGACCTGATCAAAACGATTACCTATACGCAGCCGCTGGCAGACAGCGAGGGAACGGTGTTAGGCGTGCTGGGCGTTTCGCTGGCGGAGGATTATCTGAAAACCATCTTGCCGTCGAAGGAATTGCTGGCGGATCAATCCGGTTCCTACATGCTTGCGATTCTTGACGAGACGCAGCCGCAGACGGATGGATTGACCTTGCAGAAGGTGACGCACAGCGGCGGCGTGTTCATCGCGATGTTCGGAGAAGCGGAAGAGCTCATCTTTCAAAAGGATGCCGACGTCTCCGGCGACGGCGCTTTAATCCATACATCCGCTTTAAAACTGAAGCAGAAAATTTACGGCAGTCTGCAGCCGCTGGATCTCTACAATTCCAATGCGCCGTTTTCCCATCAGCGCTGGGTTCTGGTCGGTCTGGAATCGCAGGAAGCGTTGTACGGGTTCTCGGGTAAAATGCAGAACAGCATTCTGACCTTTATGATTTTATCCATGCTGGTGGGACTGGCGGCGACGATGTATGCCAGCTACCGCCCATCCCGGCAGATCGGCGCGCTGGCCCGCAAGGTGCGTAATTCCAATCCGAACAAACCGATCCATCTGGATCCGATCCGGATTACGGAAATCGATCAGTTAAGCCAGGCGATTGAGGAATTAAGCAAGAGCGTGGCGGAGAACAGTTCGCGGCTTTCGCAGATCATCGGCATGCTTTCAATTCAGATCGGTGCGTTTGAGATTGAGCTTGAAAAGAATTCCGTCTTCTGTACTTCCGGTTTCTTCGATGTGCTGGACCCGCAGGCTGACCATGAAGATCAGATGCTGACGCTGGATGAATTTTCCAGACAGCTGCGCTTATTGGATCTGGATCTGGATGAACTGGGCCGGCTGCGGGAAAAGACCGTCAAATTGGAACAGGACGGCGGCGGAGCTCGCTGGATGCGGTTGAAAACCGCGGCGCGGGCGCACACGATTCTGGGCGTGGTGCAGGATATAACGGCGGAAATGGTCGAGCGGCACCGCATAGAATATGAACGCGATTACGACGTGCTGACCAACCTGCTGAACCGGCGGGCATTCCAGCGCTTTGCTCAGGAACGCTTCGAGCATCCGGAACGGCTGAAGATTACGGCGTTTATGATGATGGATCTGGATAATCTGAAATATATCAATGATACCTATGGTCACGATTGCGGCGATGGTTATATCCGAAGCGCTGCGGATGTGCTGCGCAATAACGCCGGTCCGCATGAAATTGCGGCGCGGATGTCGGGCGATGAGTTCTATGTTCTGTTTTATGGCTATGAGACAGACTTCCAGATTCGTCAGAAGATTGAACAGATCCGGAAGGCCATGGCTGCTTATGAAATGGAGCTGCCGGATGGCAAGAGTATCCGGATCCGCGCTTCCTTCGGAGTTTCGTGGTATCCGAAGGACAGCCGCAATCTGGAAGAGTTGATCAAATACGCTGATTTCGCGATGTATGAGATTAAAAATTCCGTCAAGGGCGGAATAAAGGATTTTGAGATTGAAAGCTACCGTAAGGATTCGTTTATGCTGCACAGCAGCGAAGATCTCAACCGGCTGATTGAAAACGAACTGATCGATTTTGTATTCCAGCCGATTATCGACGTCCAGTCGCAGACCGTCTATGGTTATGAAATGCTGATGCGGCCAAAGATGGAAAAGCTGAAGACGCCGTCCGAAGTGCTGCGGATTGCCCGCGCCCAGTCGCGGCTGTATCAGATTGAACGATTGACCTGGTTTAAAGCGATGGAGGCCATTGATCGGTATCATCAGCGGCTGCAAGGGAAAAAATTGTTCATCAACTCGATTTCCAGCCTGCGCCTGACGCCGCAGGATCTGGAAGAACTGGATCGCCGGTTCGGCCGCTACAATTCGCAGGTCGTCATTGAGCTGACGGAAAGCGAAAAAATGGGCGAAATGGCAACGATCCACAAGCGACAGCGCTGTCTTGATCAACATCAGGAAATCGCGCTGGATGATTACGGAACCGGCTATAATGGCGAAGCGACGCTGCTGGATCTGATGCCCAACTACGTGAAAGTCGATATGAGCATCATTCGGGGTCTTGACCGCGATCTTAACCGCCGTGAATTCTATGAAGGACTGGTCGTTTATTTCCGCAGCCGGAAGATAAAAATTCTGGCAGAAGGCGTGGAAACCCGCGAGGAAATGGAAGCGCTGGTCGATTGCGGCACGGATTACATGCAGGGATTCTATTTCCGGAAAGGCGAACTGATTCCGCCAGATCCAAGTCCGGAAGCGATGGAAGCTCTGCGGAATGCGGTGAAAAAGAAAAACGACGAGTCTTAGACTTGAGTCAAAAATCAAACAGAAAGGGACGTCCTGCCGAATCAGGCAGACGTCCCTTTGCGACGGGCTCATAAACGAGGTGATGTCGGGATGGCGAACATCCGCTGAACGGCGGGAGTTGGCAATTTTCGCTGCAGAAAAAATTAAAACATCAGCTTTTGTGGAATATCTTACAAGAAAAAGGCGGAGGAAAGGTTTATAATTAAATCTGAATAAGCAGGGAGGCTAATATGGGATTATCAAAAATGGAAAAGCAAAAACAGAAACTGATTGAATTGGGCGTCATGGAACCGGAGGATACGCTCGTTGATTTCCTGCAGGCCAGTTATGTTGAACGGCTGATCGGGAAAATGGGCAAATGGAAGCAAGGCTGGGCGTATTTCACAGAAAACCGGGTGATCGTCATTACCGGGTTGCTGGAAGAGAATATCGTTATTCCCTACAAAACCATTCGAGAGCTGGGAAAATGTTCTCAGAGTTTGATGCCGATTGGAATTACGATTACGCATGAGGATCCGGAAACCGGGAATATGACTACCGACCGGATATCCTTGATGAAGCGGGATAAATGGCTGAACTTCATGGCGGAAAAAGCCGGCGTGGAGGTTGCTTAATTTCCGGCTGCTGGCCAGACAGGTTTCAAATCAAGTCCAGAGATCATGCTGATTCTCTGGGCTTCTTTTAATTGAAGCTTTGAAAATCAAGTGGGATTCAGTTTGGATACAGGCAGTTTCAGGATGATGGCGAGGGGGAATGATGCGCGTCAGGCTGATTTCAGCGCCGAGCTTTGTTTTATAGAACGGGAAGGACAGAAAATCTTTTTTTTATCCGCCAACTCGTGTATAATACAAAATAAAAGACAGGAACGATTGTTCCTGTCGAATTGGAAATCTGGTGGAGCCGACGAGGATCGAACTCGCGACCTTTGCATTGCGAACGCAACGCTCTCCCAGCTGAGCTACGGCCCCAGACACGATATTAAGTTTACCACCATTTTTCGAATTGTCAAGATCTTATAAGGAGGAAGTTATGCAAGATTGTTTACAACGGGCACGAAAAACGATTAATGAAGTCGATGCACAGATGGCGGAATTGTTTGAAAAACGAATGGAAGCTGTTCGTCAGGTGCTCGCGTATAAGAAGGAACACAACCTGCCGATTCTGGATGCCGCCCGGGAACAGGCCGTTATTGAAAAGGGGTGCGCCCGGATTCAGGATCCCGTGTTAAAACCGTATTATGAGGAGTTATTAGTGAAACAGATGGAATTATCCCGCCGCTATCAGAAAACGCTGCTGGACGAAGCCTGGGAAAAATCACGGGAAATTTGACAGTTCAATCCAGAACTGAGAATTGGAAATCGTTGTTACAGAGCAGAAAAAAGCTGGAATTTTCTCAATCCGCAGAAGATTCCAGTTTTTTTCTATGCCATTGTTCGCCCAGAACAAGCAGAAGAGCGCATCCGGCGATGACCGCTGCTGCCAGCGTCAGCCAGTAAGCAGGATAGCCGCCCCAGTTCTTGATCGCCTGCAGGAAGGCGATCTGGGGGACTTCCCGTAAGAACATGTAATTCTGCCCCCAGATCCAGTCCACGGCAAAGGCACACAGTGCGCTGCCGCTCAGAATCAGGACGACGGAAGGCAGTTGTTTTAAGCGCGGCGAGTCATCGTCAGTCAGAAATATCAGAAGGGGCGTCAGGATCAGAAGCAGATGCAGGGCGAAGCTTTGGAGGGTTTGAAAGTGGAAAAACGGATAAGTGCCGACAATCCCCGCCGGATAGACAATCGCCGTGATTCCGCCCAAAATGGACGTCGCCCAGACATAACTGCGTAGCGCCGGATGGCGCGTAAAGACCGCCAGCGGGATAAAGAAGATCTGCAGGCCGCATAAATGCAGCGGCAGCAGTTTTACCCAATATCCCTCGCCCAAGCGGTACAGCCATAGAATGCGCGTCAGTTCCAGCAGAGGAATCGCAATCGCAAATCCATGAAGCAGCCGCCGGCCGGACTGGCGGGAATGGGTGCGCGTCCAGCGAATCAGCCAGAAGCAGCTCAGCGGAATCATTAGAATTTCCAGAATGTGCAGCGGACTTAGAAAACCATAAGCCGTGCCGGGAAGTACCTCATCCCAGAAGCAGAAGAATTGCGAGATAGTAAAACCCCCTTCAGGTCAATGTTCAAATTGCATGCGGTACAGATGCGCGTAAGCACCGTCCGCAGCCATCAGCTCGGCATGATTGCCTTGTTCCAGAATACCTTCCTCACCCAGCACGACGATGCGTCTGGCGTTGCGGATGGTGGACAGGCGGTGTGCGATGACAAATGTCGTGCGGTTGCGGGCCAGCCGTTCCAGCGAATCCTGAACGACCTTTTCACTTTCGTTGTCCAGCGCGCTGGTCGCTTCGTCAAAAATCAGAATCGGCGGATTCTTCAGGAAGACGCGCGCAATGGATAAGCGCTGTTTCTGACCGCCGGACAATTTCACGCCGCGCTGTCCAATATCTGTATTATACCCATTTGGCAGCTCCATGATGAAATCATGGGCATTGGCGGCCTTGGCGGCGGCGATCACTTCTTCCTCGCTTGCCTCCGGCCGGCCGTAGCGGATGTTGTCCATGACGTTGCCGGCGAACAGATAGACATCCTGCTGGACGATGCCGATGCAGGAACGCAGCGATTTCATTGTCACGCTGCGGATATCCTGACCATCGACCAGAATCCGGCCTTCGCTGACCTCGTAAAATCGCGGAATCAGGGAACACAACGTTGTTTTGCCCGCGCCGGAGGAGCCGACCAGCGCCAGATACTCGCCCGGTTCGACATGCAGATCAATGTGCTTGAGGACATAATCCTTGGAAGAGGCGTATTGAAATCCGACATTTTCGAAATCCACCGCGCCTTTAACGTTCGCCAGCACTGCCGCGTGCGGCTGATCCTTGATGTCCGGCTCGACTTCCATGATTTCCATAAACCGCTGGAAGCCGGTAATGCCTTCCTGAAATTGTTCGGTAAAGTTGATCAGCTTCTTGACCGGCTCGGTCAGGTTGTTGATATAAAGCAGATAGGTTAACAAATCGCCTAACAGAATCCATTTCAGGGAGATAAACGTTGAACCGGCAAGAATGACGACAACGGTGATCATCGTGGTGAATGCGTTAAGACCGGAATGATAATAAGCCATGATCCGATAGCTGTTTTTACGCGACTTGACATAGCGATTGTTTTCCACCCCGAATTTTTCCAGTTCGCTGCCTTCGCTGGTAAACGATTTAACGACGCGGATACCGGAGAGATTGTCCTCGATCCGGGCATTGATATCGCCGACCCGTTCTTTATTCTGCTTAAAAGCTTTGCCCATTTTCTTATTAAAATACAAGGCGAAGACAAGCATGATCGGCAGGATTGAGAAGATGATCAATGTCAGCGGCACGTTGATGGAAAGTAAGATGAAGAACGCGCCGAAAAACTTGATGATCGAAATGACGACATCCTCCGGGCCGTGGTGGTACAGCTCGGTTAAGGAAAACAGATCGTTAGTCAGCCGTGACATCAGCTGCCCGGTTTTCTGTTCGTCATAGAAGCTGAACGACAATTTCTGATAATGACTGAACAGCTCGTTGCGCATATCATGTTCCATCATGACGCCCATATAATGTCCCTTATAGGTGATGAAGAAGTTGCAGAGCAGCTCGATGATGATCAAGCCGACCATGACCAGGCCGATCTTGAAAATCAGGTCCAGCTGGACGGATTGCGACGAGACGAGCACGGTATTGGTGATGTAGCGCGTTAACAGCGGAAAGATCAGCGAGATCGCCGCGACGATGAAAGCACAGATCATATCTGCGATAAACAGCTTTAAATAAGGCCGGTAATACGAAAGAAACTTTTTACCTCTGGCGTTAAGCAACACAATTCCCCCTTTTAGTTAGACATAAGTGTAGCCCAAATTGATGGAAACTTCAATCATTCCAACCTTTTCCGATACTTTTTTGGAATCAGCGGCGGCGTAAAGGGACTGGCTTTGCTTCCTGAGGTTCGCAGTTCCGTAAAAGGCTGTCCCCGCTGATCATTTTGGTAGAATTCCTCGATGGTGATGTCAGAAACGGATAACTTGCAGGACCATGGTGCCTGTGCTGCGGCTCATATTAAGCCGCACGGCAGACAAGGCGGTATATTCCAGGTTTCGCTGCAGGGCTAAGACATCAGGGCAAGGCAGGGAAAGCCATGATGGCGGACAGTCGAAAAACGACTCCGGTTCAAGGCCCGGAGCCGCTTTTCACTATCCTTAGTCGAATTCCGTTATTTGTAGCAATCCTGGAACAAACTGGCCAGCTTCGCCTGCAGCGCCTGTTCAAATTTCGCTGCGGCTTCCATCGTGCACTGAACCGTTTCGTTGACCTCGATCAATTTGTCGATTGTAATGCAGTCCATCGAAATGGCGCATTGTAACTTTTCTCCCTCAGCGTTGAGGATATGCGCGAGCGCGGCTTCCTCCAAAGCGATCGACTGCAGAATATCGGTAATGGCTTGTGAACGGGTGACGTTGCTGCTTCTGATTTCAGGCATTCCCATAAGTTAATTCCTCCTTACACTGACATCCTATTCGACCCGGGCGAAAGAACCCGGGCCAATGCCCCTGAGTTATGAAAATTTCCGGGCGGCATACACTGGTCAAGGGAGGATGGCCATGAAAATCGTAATTGTCGGATATGGAACGATGGGACATTTGTTATTAAGCCGGATTGAAGAAAAGGAAGACCTGCAGTGCGTCGGTTTGATCGCTTCCTCCTATTATCAGGAGATTTCCGAGCTGCCGCAGCATCCCGAGGTGATCGTCGACGTCAGTCACCCGGACAATTTCGTCCGGATCCAGCGGGCGATGGAACGCCAGCCCATTCCGCTGGTGCTGGCGACGACAGGATACAGCGATGATCAGAAAAAGATCATTGAGAGTTGGGCCCGGCGCGTCCCCATCGTCATGACAAGCAATTTTTCGATCGGGATGACGATCGTTAACAAAATGCTGAAATGTTGTCAGCGGGAGATCGGGCAGTATTTTGACTGCGATATCCTGGAAATTCATCATGAACAGAAAAAAGACAAACCCAGCGGCAGCGCGCTGATGTTGAAAAAAACATTGCAGGGGCCGGCGAAGGACCGGTATGGCTATCAGAAACCGATTTCCGTTACTTCCCTGCGGCACCGTCAGATTGCCGGCGAGCACACCGTGATTCTGTGCGGAGATCACGAACAGATTACAATCACGCACACCGCCGACAGTCGGGAGATCTTCATACGCGGAATTCTGGAAGCGGTCGAGGCGATTCCCGGTTTAAAGCCCGGCCTGTTTTCGATGGAAGATCTGCTGGAACAGCGTTTTTTACAACGCCATCCGAATGAATTTCACTGATCGAAAGGCAATCTTCAACACTTCAGAAAACCATGGAGGGGCACGCTGAAAAGGAATGGGTGAAAGCGAGCCGAAAAGCGCTGCAGAAAAATCGTCAGGCAGGTTTCCACCTGCCTTTAACGCCGTCCGGCTGAACCGGGCAAGCGCAGCGGGGACGCGTCGCTTTTCGTCTGATTTCCCATCCTGTTTGACAGGCATACAACGCTGAAGCGATCAAGGCAAGGCGGGCTTGTGGTTCGGCAGCCGATCTGATAAAATTGAATTAATCTAAAATGGCCGGATGAGATTTTTGAACCAGAAGGGAGGAGTTCAAAGTGAAAAAATATTTTATAAGACTTTGGGGCGCTCCAACGCTGCAGGAAGAAGAGCGATCTCAGGCGCTGAACGAAAGCCTGGGGAAGCAGCTGACGGAATTGCTGTGCTATTTTCTCATTCACCGCGGCGAGCTGGTCAGTCATGAACGGTTGATCGAATTGTTCTGGCCGGAATCTGTCAATCCGCAAAATGCTTTAAAATTTGCGATTCACCGGCTGCGGAAATTGACGCAGCCGTATGCTCAAACCAAGGATCAGGAATGGATTGTGACTGGAAAACGGGGCTATCTATTCTCGCCGCAGGCGCCTGTGGATACCGATCTGGATCAGCTTTCCGGACTGACGCCTGCGCTTCTTGCGGAACAACCGCGGCAGATTGAAGCGCTGGTCCGCGGCGAACTGATGGAAGGGTATTCTTCGATGTGGATCCTGCCGATTCGGGAATTCTGGAAGGAAAAAGTCAAAACACTGACACAGGAAGCTGCCGCCATGCTGGATCAGAAAGGACAGGCGGAAGCGGCGCTGCGGCTGACGCACTGGGCGCTGACGCTGGATCCATATTCAGATGATCTGAATTATTGTTATTTATCCGAGCTGGTAAAAGCCAGGGAATACAATCGGGCATTGAAACATTTCGATCAAATTTCCGAACAGTTTTATCATGAGTTCGGCGTTGAGTTTGAGGGCCGTTCAAAATCGCTGATCTACTTTTTAAGTTCAGACCGCGAGCCTTCGCATTCAATTCAGGAATTGATTGAGGAAATGAACACTAAGGAAGACGGCAGCGCTTTTTATTGTGAACAGCCGGTTTTCCGCAAATTGTATCAGGCCCGAATGCGGGAAAGCAAACGACTGGATATCAACTCCTACTTACTGGTGCTGGACGTACAAAGCGAGGCCATGGAACTGGGAACGCGGGCAACCGACGCGCTGATTCAGATTGTCAAGACGCAGCTGCGCTCCTGCGACATATTCACCCGCACGGCAAACTGTCAGCTGGCTGTGATGTTGATGATGAAAGCCGAAAATGACGTGCATAAAGTTGTCAGCCGGCTCAGCCAGCGCTTAAACCGCAAGTATCCGGCGGCGCAGGTTCGGGTTTATTACCATGTTCAGAAAATTGAACAGAATAATCCGCAGGCTGCTCTGCAGCATGATAAATAAAGACCGCGGATTGAAATGCTGCGGTGAAAAAAGGTATAATAAACATTAGAAAGAAGGATGAAGAATGGCATTATTAACAACGTTAAGAAAAGATAAAATGGAAGCTTTAAAAGCGAAGGATCACGTGAAAAACGGCGTATGCAGCTTGTTGATCTCGGCGATCGCGCTGG
>NZ_CFQZWI010000095.1:0-10559 GCF_986127675.1 Holdemania sp.
TCCGATCTTTGCCGATCTCGACTTCGTCTTCGCAGACGAGAATTTGATAGTTTTGCATGGTTTGCTCCCCTCACTGATTCTTCCTTTAGTATAGAATAAACTCATGAAGTTGCAACGGATAAAAAGCTTAAGAATTAGTAAAGATTGCGATGAACGAGGAATTCTGTGCTGGGCGAGGGTTCGAAAAACGGCAGAATCTGATCCAGAAGCGGATCATCAAAGCGGCCGTGCAGCGCCAGCGCGCCCCCGATCACTAACCGCACCCTAGCCAGCATGACCCGGGCCTGACGCGTCAGCGACGGATCATAGGCGACAATGCAGCGGGCCTGATCCTGGAACGCTTCCAGCATATCCTTAAGAATATCCGGGCGCAGTGAATAGGTCAGACTGTTGGGCCGATGGGTATTGTAATGAACCAGGGTATCCGGAACGATCACGGTCTTCTCCGCTCTCAGCAGGATCTGGGGAATTAGCTGGACGTCCTCAAACACCCGGCCTTCCCAGAACTGCAGACCGTCGAACAGCGACCGCCGGATCAGCTTGCCCCAGGCGTAGTTGCGCACCTGGCGGTCCTTCATCAACATTTTCATCAGCGTCCGCTTGTGCGGAATCTGAACACGGCGGACATGGCGGCGGGTTGTGATCCGGCCTTCATAAACGTTGCCGCAGATCACGACGTCGGCCTGATACCGGGCCTGCGCCGCGACCAGCGTTTCCAGTGTGCGCCGCTTCATCCAGTCGTCGCTGTCCAGAAACAAAATGAATTCGCCCTTCGCGGCCTTTAGCGCCGCGTTGCGGGCTGCTGAGACGCCGCGGTTTTCCTGATGGATGACCGTGATCAGCTCGGGATGGATCTTCGCGTAGAAGTCCAGCCGCGATCCGGTGCGGTCCGTGGACCCGTCGTCGACGGCGATCACTTCGAAGTCGTGATAGGTTTGTTCCAACAGGGAACGGATGCAGGTATAGATTTCTTTCTCGCTGTTATAAGCGGGGATTAAGACGCTGACTTTCATGATTTATCCCTCGGACGGCACAAAGGCCGTCTTCCCTTTCTTGGTTTTCGCCTGTTCGTTTCGTTGATGCTCCAGCGCTTTCTGCTGGCGTTTTTTCATCGCCGCGCGGTAGAGCAGCAGCCCTGCGCCGCTGAAGGCGATCGTAATCGCATAAATCCAGAAGGCCGATGCGAAATCCTGCTGGATCAGCTTATCCCCGGCAAGCGTCGAGGTGATGACCGACGGAATCCGCGCGACGGTGGTGATGACCAGGAAGTGCGAGAACTTGACCGGCGTTAACCCGGCAAAGTAGGTGATGATATCCTTCGGTGTGCCGGGAATTAAGAAGATCAGGAAGATCAAATTGTCCAGCTTCTGTTCATCCTTCATAAACGAAAGCTTATCGAGCTTTTCCTTCGGCACCAGGCATTCGACTAAGCTGGAGCCGTAGCGGCGCACGAGCCAGAAGATCAGCGCCGTGCCGACCGCCGCGCCGATCAGGCACAGGATCAAGCCTTCGATCGGGCCGTAAGCGACGCCCGCGCCGGTTTCAATGATTTCTCCCGGCAATAACGCGACTAACACCTGCAGCGCCATCATGCCCGCCAGCACCGCCCGGCCCAGCCAGCCGAACTGTTCCAGCCAGACTTTAAACTGCGCCGGATCTGAAGCCACGCTTTGAAATAAAACGAACAACACCGCCGTCATGACGAGAGTAAAGATAATAACCGCGCCGATTGAGAACCAACGCACACGTTTCTGCCACTTTGTTTTCTGTTCCATCTTGAGGGTCCTCCTGATTACTGGTTTTATTCTACCCGTTAAACATGAAGATCCCCTTCTGGAAATTCAAAAGAAATTCTTAAGCCTTGCTGAAGAAGCAATGAAGGTCAAAAAATTACGTTTTTATCAGCGATTTCCCCTTCTCCGCTGGCGTTTCCCGCCAGGTCTGGCTATAATGGATTTCCTGACATCTCGAAAGACAGGGAAAGCGAGGTCTTGTATGAAAATCATTTATACGCTGCAGCATCCGCAATCCGAGCATCATCTCAACGGCCGGGTCGGCTCGTGGACGGATTGGGATTTAACCGAACTGGGCGTCGCACAGGCCGAACGCATCGCCTTCCGTTTGAAAGAAGAACTCAAGGACAAGCCGATCCGGCTTCTTTCCTCGGATCTCAAGCGTGCCTGGCACACAGCGCAGATCGTCGGCCAGGCACTGAATGTCACACCGGAAAAAGAAATCCGGCTGCGGGAGCGGAACCTGGGCGAAGCTGTCGGCCATTCCGTGGCCTGGCTGAAAGAAAATTTGCTTCAGCCGGAAATCACGATCGACGCCCGGCTGTTCTCGTCCGCCCAGACCCGCCGTGAACAATACGTCCAGCTCAAGCCCTTGCTTGAAGAGCTGTTGGCAAAGGAGGAGGAAATCCTGCTTCTTGTTTCGCACGGCGATACGCTGGGCATCCTCCATGCCCTGTGGCTGGGCCTGGAAGCGGAAGCGCTGAATTCGATTCAGCTGGCCGGCTCCGCTGGCGGCGTTTCAGAACTTTGGCTGCGCGGGGGCAAGCGGATCGTGCGCCGGCTCAGCGATCTGTCTTATTTGTGCTGAACTCTTGATCGATAAAAAACATGCGGCTTCCCTTTTCGGGATCGTCCGCATGTCTTTTTTTATGCTTACTTTTTAATCGTGTCCCATTCGTTTTAAGTGGATCAGAACCCGATTTCATCAGCGATCATGATGATCGTGAAACGTCCCGGCGTCTTCCGGCCATGGTTGATGATGCCGACGGAATTGCAGACCGACTGCTGGATCTGGCAATCCATGCACTTTCCCGTTTCGACGCACGGCGCTTTGTGATGCACGCGCATCGCGTTGAGCGGCGCGATCTGACGCAGCCGCTTCATCGCGTCGTCCAGCGTATCGACAACCTTGTTCACCCCGGCGACCACGATGACCTTGCGCGGTCCATAGCTGATCGCTGCGACACGGTTGCCGGACGAATCGATGTTGACCAGCTGGCCCTGCCGCGTGATCGCGTTGCTGCTGGTCAGAAAGACATCCGCCAACAAGGCCTGACGGTAGATTTCCTCAACCTCGGAAAACGGCAGTCCCTCCTGGTAGCGGTCAAAAAAGTGATAATCGCCATTGCGCAGGATATTGATCATATCCATCGCTTTGAGCGTTTCCGATCCGCCGACGCCGACGCTGGCGCCCTTGGGGATCAGCTCGAGCACTTTGTCGCGGGCTTCCTCCACATTTTCGGCATAATAGGTGATATACCCCTTTTCCGCTAACAGATCGACCATTTCATGGGCGACGGCCACTGCTCTGCGCTTACGATACTTATCCATACGACTCTCCTCTTTTCTATTTTTTTGACAAAAAAGACCGCGGCGAAAGCGCGGCCCTTTTCATTACTGATTGACTTCTGAATACTTCCGGCGTTCCGGACTCAAGTTGTCGCAATAATAACGCACGGTCAGCGCGCCGCCAATCTTGGTTTTGACTTTCGGCAATTCCATAAACCGGTCGCCTTCCAGCATGATTTCCATCATCGCTTTGCAGCAGGCCGTCAGATTGTTCACCTTCGGCTCCACTTCCGTCATCAGCTCTTTGGCGTTGATATCAATATACAGCCACTGGATGTTATGGGCATCCCATTTTTTCTGATTGATAATGTCGATATAATCTTGTACTGTTTTCTTTTCCATTAGAAAGGTACCCCCTAATCGATTTTATTATAGCATTGAACATCAATTAAATAAAGTCGAATCACGGAATCAAGCCGTTTTTTCAGAATTCAAATCAAAGAAAATAATCTAAAACAAATTCCATCATGACGCCCAGCCCCGGAAGCAGCGACGCTTTTTCGATTTTTTCTTCGCGGGTATGCGCGCCCTCGCCCAGATAGCCGCCGAAGCATAACGAGTTAATGCCCAGTGAAAACGGAATGTTGCAGTCGGTCGATCCGGAGTGCCCCTCCGGCCGCACGCCGATCCGCCGTTCGATCAAATCCTCGACCTTTTTCTCAATCGTCCGCTGTTTCTCCTGGTCGATTTCGCCCATGCACGGCCGTTCGCCTAAAATCTCGACATTGACCTCCACGCCCATCTTCCGGTAAGCGTCGATCAGGCTGTCGAACATGCCGCGCAGCTGATCCAGGTGCTCGCGCACATCGGAGCGGAATTCAAACAACATCGAAGCCTGCTGGGCGATCGTGTTGACGGAAGTGCCGCCTTCAATCGTGCCGACATTATAGGTGGTCTTGCCGCCCTGCGGCACTTTGACAGAGTACAGCGCGTCGATCAGGGAAGCCAGCACGCGGATCGCGTTGCGGTTGCCGAAAGCGCCGTAGGAATGGCCGCCCTCCGTTTTCACCTCGACGCGGTAGCGGACGGAACCGACCGCCTTGTTGACATAACCTTTATAGGAGCCGTCAAACGAGTAAACCTCGCTCAGCTTATCCGCGTAATCCTGCATCAGCCGGCGGCAGCCTTTAAGGTTACCCAGACCTTCCTCACCGGCGTTCAGCACGATCAAAACACCTTGCTTCGGCGGACACTTCTGCTCGAGCAGATACCGGGTGATGACCATCAAAAGCGCGACGTTCGCCGTGTCGTCCCCGACCCCCGGCGCTTTCAGCCAGCCGTCTTCCTCCACCAGCTCAAAGCCGGTTTCATCCGGGAACACCGTGTCCAGGTGCGCCATAAACGCGACGGCCTTGCCGGCCTGAACGTCGCCCAGCGTAACGATGACATTGCTTGCCTCGTCGATTTTCACATCTTCCGCGCCGACATCGCGAAACCACTTCGCGCAGAACTCAGCGCGGGCCTGTTCATGATTACTGAAGGCCGGAATCGCCACCAGCGTGCGGATCAGTTCCACAACCTCATCCTGATGATCGCTGACATACTGTTCCAAAGCTTCATTCCAAATCAAAGAAATACCCCCTTTTTTCAGGTTTCATTATACCATTCTTTTCGGCGTCGGAACAATTTATGTTAGAATAGTGCCAGGAGGTGATCCCTGTGATCCTCGAGAAGAATCAAATCGCCGCGGCGGAAGCGGCCAGCGGCAAAACTGAAACACAGCTGATGGAGCTGGCGGGCAAACGCTGCGCCGACACGCTGCTGCACGAATATCCGGAAAACGACTCGTTTCTGATCCTGTGCGGAAGTGGCAACAACGGCGGCGACGGGTTTGTGATCGCCCGGCATTGCTTAGCGGCCAACCGGCAGGTGGCGATCATTCTGATGCTGGACGACATCCGTACTCCGGCGGCGATCGAAGCCCGGCAGAAGCTGCCGGATTCCTGCCTGATCTATGGTTATCAGGAATTAAGCGAAACCCAGTTTCAGACGATGGCGCAGCGCGACGACGTGATCGTTGACTGCGTGTTCGGATTTAATTTCCATGCCCCGCTGCCGGATTTTTTGCGCAGCGCTTTCCGCTGGATCAACCAGCAGCGCCTGCCCGTTGTCAGCATCGACCTCAACAGCGGTCTGGAAGCGGATCACAGTCTTGGGGATCCCGATGCCCTGCACAGCGAGCTGACGCTGGCGTTAGGGGCGTTGAAGCCGGTTCACTTATTCAGCCGGGAACATCAGAAGCTGGACCGGCTGATTCCGATCGGACTGGGGTTCGCGGAGCCGGAGGCATCGCGCTGGATCCAGATGGACGCGCTGCAGGTCACGCGCCTGCTGCCGCGGCTGCACGACAACGATTATAAAAGCACGACAGGCCGGTTAACCGTGATCGCCGGCAGTCCCTGGATGGCCGGCGCAGCCCAATTCAATCTGGAAGCGGCCCAGGCGATGGGCTGCGGCATGCTTCACGCGCTTGTCGATCCCGCAATTTATCCGATCCTGCAGGCAGCCTGTCCGCACGTCGTCTATCATCCCAACACGCTTTCGGAAGCGGATCTGACCGCGCTGCTTAATCAATCCGACGCCGTGGCAATCGGCAGCGGCTGCGATCATCTGGCAAATCTGGAAACGTTATTGGAAAGAGTGCTGCGCCGCAGTTCCGTGCCGGTAATTCTGGACGCCGCCGCACTGCGCTGCCTAGCACGTCATCCGGAGTGGCTCAACACCCCTCACGGCGATTGGATTCTCACGCCACATGTCGGGGAGTTCAGCGCGCTGTGCGGACGCAGCGTTGAGGAAATCCAGGCGGACCGGATCCGCTGCGCCGAGGAATACGCCCTCGCTCATCAGGTGACGCTGGTCTTAAAAGGCGCGGACACGCTGATCGTTTCACCGGAAGGCCTGCGCTGCGTCAACAAGACCGGCAACCCGAGCCTGGCCAAAGCCGGCAGCGGCGATCTGCTGACCGGCATGATCGCCGCCCTCGCTGCACGCGGATTGACACCGATGGAAGCGGCCTGCTGCGGCGTCTGGCTGCATGGCAAAGCCGCGGATAAAGCGATTGAAAAGACCTCGCTGTACGGCGTTCATCACAAGGAAATTCTGGCCGGTCTGGACGCCTTCTTATTCGATCATCAGAAGGAGTTATGGCGGTAATGGAAATCCGCCCGGTCAACCGCGCTGATTTACCGGCAATTCGCGACTTGTTTCTCCGCAGCGTCCAGGAAGTCGCCATCCGGGATTACACCCCCGGCCAATGCGCCGCTTGGACAGCGGGCGCTGATAAACCCGGCTGGGCCGAGCGGTTTTTAGTCACCTGGACGATCGGCGCATTCTGTGAAGATCAGCTGGCAGGCTTTGCGAATCTGGAAAGTCCGACTCAGCTGGATTGTTTCTACGTCCACCCCGATTTTCAGCGTCAGGGCGTCGGCACCGCTTTGTTGAACGCTGTCGTAGCCCAGGCCCGCAGCCAGGGCGCGGTCTTCCTGGAAAGTGATATTTCGCTGACCGCCGAACCGTTTTTCCGCAGGCAGGGTTGGAAAGCTGTGCGCCGCAATCAGGTCTGCCGGGGTGATCAGGTGCTGATCAACACGACGATGCGGAAGACATGGGGTTAAAGCCAGACGGACCGTCTGTGTTTTATCTCTGGCGATTTCGCTGCATATTTACCTTTAATTTAACCTAAACAAACGGACGACTGTGATAAGCCGTCCGTTTTTGATCTTTCTGTTTTATGATTCTGTTTCGTTTTCCGTTTCTTCTTCTGGCTCCAGCACGCTGAGATGATCGGTGTACTGATCGAACCACTGCGTGATTTCCTTTAACCGGCGGATCCGGTGAATCGGCTTCCCGGAACGGCTCAGCTCATGATTTTCACCATGGAACAGGCAGATCCGGGCGTCGACATTATGCAGCTTCAGCGCCTGAAACATTTGTAAGCCTTCCGCCATCCAGCAGCGGTAATCCTGATCGGAATGGATGAACAACGTTGGCGTCACCGCCTTGTCCGCGTATTTTAACGGTGAGAAGCCCCACATTTTTTCCGGATTTTCCCATGGCGTCGAATCCATCTGGCTCATGTTGTGATAGTAGCCGATATCGGTTGTCAGCGATTTGGAAAACCAGTTGGAAATGGAGCGCTGGCTGGCAGCACACGCGAAACGATCAGTATGGCCGATAATCCAGTTGGTCATAAATCCGCCGTAGCTGCCGCCGGTGACCGCAACGCGTCGTTCATTAATCATCGGATAGGTCTTCAGCACGAGATCCGTAAACGTCATGATATCGGAATAGTCGACTGTTCCATACTTGCCGCGCAGATCCATAAACGCGTTGCCGCGGCCGTCGGAACCGCGCGGGTTGCAGAAGAACACAAAGTAGCCCTGAGAAGCCCAGTACTGCATCTCATGCATGAAGACTTCGCCATACGCCGCTTTCGGTCCACCGTGGATATCCAGCACCGCTGGATAGGTCTTCGCCGGGTCAAAATCGATCGGTTTCAGCACCCAGCCGTCAATCCGCACGCCGTCGTTGGTAAAGCTGATCTTCTCCGGCTGAGCAACATAGGACTCCGCGAGCACGGCGTCGTTAACATGCGTGAGCTGGATTTCTGCGCCGTCTTTCAATTCGTACAGCTCCTGCAGCCGCATTTTGCGCATCGCGCTCAACACGATCCGGCCGTTCTGCACGTCGAAGAAATCGACGGAGCCTTCCGCCGTCGTTAACGCCCGGCGCTGCCCCTGACGATCAAACACCGTCAGTTCGGAATGGTTATCCCACGTCAATAACGTCCAGATCTCGCCGTTGACGATCTTCCAGCCGCGGCCGCCATACAGCTTGGCATCGCTGCCGACAGAGCTGCCCCACGACAGATCCTCGCCGTTGAGCAGTGTCATCGCACCGCTGGCAACATCAATCGTATACAGCTTGGCGTTTTCGCTGGATCCCCAGGTTTGATAGTCGGTCGCGGTCACGGCCAGCTGGTTATCGTTAAGCCAGCCGAGATGACCGAAGCTCCATTTGCCCGACGGCACCAATGTCGTCCGCTCGCCGCTGGCCCGGTCAATTAAATACAAGACTGAGGTCTGGCTGTTGACGGAATCGAATTCAGGACCGGCGATCGCGATCTTCGTGTGATCCGGGCTGATTTCCAAATGCCGCACATCCATGTATTTCGGGGATAAGATCTGAGCCTCGTCCGTGCCCGGTTTCACCAGCACCGCCCAGGTTCTTTTTTTATTGATGAAGCCGCGGCCGTTAAACCAATACGGCAGTTCGTCTAAAACCTCGTAATCCTTTTCTTCTTCCCGCTGTGCCAGCACCTTGTCGAGTGCCTTGCCTTCCAGCCCCTCTGCCGGCAGCTCGTTGAGATCTTTCAAGACCAGCGCGGCCATCGTTTCCCCGTCGACCGGTTTTAAGGCCGTGACCTTCCATGGCAGCGTAAACGCCTTCCGCGCTTCCCCACCGTTAAGATCCAGACGGTAATAGGTCGTCTGCGTCTTCCCCTGCTTCGCCGCTTTTTCATCCTCGCCGGTCCGATCGGCTGGAAACAGGATATGTTCCGCGTCTTCAAACAGGAAATTACGTTCTTTATGGCCTGACGTCAACGGAATACTGCGTTTCTGATCAAAGTCCCAGCACCTCAGATCGTGCTCATACCCGGTGCCTTCCGCGTTGCTTTGGCTCTGCACATAAACGCATCGCCGGCCATCCGCGGATAACGTCGCTTCCGACAGATACTGATAGGCTTTAAACGTATCAATTTGAATTGGTTTTGCCATTTTATTCTCCCCCCGCCCCGCTAATGGAGCTCATTGTCCTTATTTTACCGCTGCCTGAACGCAACGTCAATTTGGTTGTGACGAATCTTCCGCTTCCATTTTCAAATGCACGTCCTGCTGCGGATACGGAATGCCGATCCCGGCCTCATCCAGCGCTTCCTTGATCGCCAGACGCAGGCCCCGTTCGACCTCCCAATGCCGTAAGGGCAGCGTGCGGCAGATGACCGTGATGTTGACGGAAGAATCCGCCAACTCCGTAATTCCCTGAACCTTCGGTTCCTCGACGATGATTTCCTTGACCTGCTTGGCATACGCCTTGGCCGCCTGATCGAGAATTTCCATCACCTGGCGGCTGTCCGCTTCATACGGCGTGCTGACCGTGACCTTCGCCAGCGAATCCATCCGGGAATAATTGATCACCCGGCCGATCGTGCCGTTGGGAATGATGATCTGCTGCCCGGCGAAGTTTTTCAAATACGTCACGCGCATCGCCGTCGCCGTCACAGTGCCTTCAATATCGTCCAGCTTAACATAATCGCCGACCGAAAACTGCTTTTCAAACATCATGAAAAACCCGGTGACCACGTCCTTGATTAAACTTTGCGCGCCGATGCCTAAAGCCAGCGAGCCGATCCCGGCGGATAACAACAAATTGTTGATCGCATTGCCGAAGCCCAGCTGCGCCAGGATCATCAAGGCGCAGATGCCGTAGACGATATAACGGAAGGTGCTGCGCGTCATCGTCATCATTGTCTGCACGCGGCGCGCCTGCATTTCCGGCATTTCCTCGGATTTTTTGATCTGCCGGGCAGTTAATTTGGAAATCAGATTCAATACCAGCTTGCCGCCCAGAACGATCAACAGTATGCCGACGCCTTTCCAGAACAACAGCCCGCTGTTTTCAGCGAGCGTGCTCAGAAAACCGTTGAAATAATCCGTGATTGTTTTTCCCAGAATTCCTGTCATGAACATCCCCCTGTCTTGTGCTTAAGTTTAACGAAAATCGGCGGCTTATTCAATCCTTCTTCATGGAATTGAAAGATTTCCCGGGGTTTGCAGGCAAATTCCTTGTTTTCCCGCGTTTTTCACGGCTATAATGAAACCAGAATAACATAAAGGAGGATTCGTAATGGCAACGGTAATTACAACGGATAATTTTGATCAGGAGGTCGTTCATTCCGACCTGCCGGTCATGCTGGATTTCCAAGCGCCCTGGTGCATGTACTGCCGGCGTTTGGCCCCTGTCATCGCCAAGCTGGAAAAAGAATTAGAGGGTCGGGTGCGGATCGGGACTGTCGACATTGATCAGCAGCCGGAGCTGGAAGAAAAATTCGACGTCAACACGATTCCGTCGCTGATCCTGTTCAAGCAGGGCGTGCAGGGTTCAACGCTGGTCAATCCGCCTTCCCGCGGCGCGATC
>NZ_CFQZWI010000096.1:0-10517 GCF_986127675.1 Holdemania sp.
AGAATATTATATCCTAACTTCTGATACTCTCGATGAGATACTAAGATTAACTGAACATCACCTGTATGATTTCTTCTCAATCTCAATATTTTATACTCATCTAATTCTATATCGAGTAGGATACTTTATTCCTACTTCTATAATACGAAAAGCGCTGTCCCATCCAGCAAGAAGTGTCAGCGCTCATCTGTCCAACGCCACCGTAAACGGTAGCTCATGACGGGTGCCGCCTTTCAGCAACACCTTACACCTTTAGTATAGACATTCCTGACGGAATTTCAACTCTTTTCTCTTCTTTCTGAGTTAATTGAGCTTCTGAGTCATCAATCCCAGAATCACAGCTCCATTTATTTTTCATTACGCCTGCCTTTAAAATCCGCCGCTTAAAATAAAAACGCGAAGAGAACTTTCCCTCCGCGCTGAAATCCAAATACGATGCGCCGATCAGGCGTCTTCATCCTCGTCCGCCGCCGGCTCCTGAACCGCAGGCGTCAGATCGTCCTCCGCCATGCTTTCCAGCTGATTCAGGTTTTCGACCATGATCGACAGATAATCCTTATTATCCTCGCGCTGATCCGCCGATAAACTCGACAGATTGCTCAAATCCACCCGCTGCAGGTTCAGCTCAGCCGAAAGCTGATCGAACAAAGCGAGCATATCCTCCGTCATGTTCGGTTCATATGCGATATACTTCACGTTGTCCTCCACGATCTTGGTCTTGATGATATCCAGCTGCTTTTCATTCGGCAGCACACCGTATTTTGACAGAATCACCGGATAGACCTGAATGCCGTACGTCTTCTGCCAGTTGCCGAAGCTGGCGGTCATCGAAACGAATTTAATCGTTTTCTTCTCATTTTTCAGCGTGCTGGACAGACTTTGATATTCGGCGTCCAGACGCACCAGCTCGCTTTCCAGCTGGCTGTAATTTTCTTCAAAGTAGCGGCTTTCCTCGACGTAATTCTCGCACAGCCAGTCGCGGATTTCCTTCGCCATGCTCGTCATCGCGATCGGATCCATCCACAACGCCAGATCCTTTTCATTCACGTCGATCGAATCGAAGGCGTCGCCCTTGTAATACGCGCTTTCGACAAACTGCTCGACATCGTTGGCGATGACGCGGGTATAACGTTTAAACGAATAAATCGAATTATTGACGGACAAATCCTTGACCGCCGCCGAACTGGCCGAACGGATTTCCGGCAGCACAAGCTGGAAATACGGCTCAAGCTGGCCGATGTGCAGCACTAAATCGGCGTCCTTGACGCGTTCTTTCAAATCGCCGGCCGCCGTCGCGCGCTGGACGATCATATCGTCCTGCAGACTTTGGATCTCAATCCGGTCCCCGCCGATCTTTTCCAGCAGATATCCTAACGGATAAACCGTATATACTACCTTTTTCTTATCGGTTGCGCAGCCGGTTAAAGAGGTCAGCAGCAAGCCCAGAAGAACTAGAAGAGTAATTTTCTTTCGCATGGATGTTCCTCGCTTCCTTTTAGGATTATAGCATATTCCGGCCTTGAAAAAAACCCTCTTTCCGACAGCCTTTCCTCGTCTGAACTCCCTGTTTAAATCAACCAGCTACGCGGTTGGGATGGAAGCGGCTCGACCTTGCCAAAGCGCCGCGCCAGCCATTGTTTTTCATCAAGCAGTCCCCCCGGCTCCAGGATGACGTTATGCCGCTGGCGGTATAAATCCTGCTTACGATGCAGCTTTAACGGATGGGAACAGGGATGGATCAGGCGGTACAGGTAGAAATGCTCAGCCTGATACGCCCGCTGGCGCCAGCTGATCAGGTTGACGGCAAACAGAAACCCGAACACCCCGAGCGTCATCGGATTGCAATTCATCAATCTGACAAATACCAGCGGAATCAGCAGCGCCGATAAACTATACGTCAGCGCCTGAGCCGTTTGATACGGCAGAACGCAATGCCACAGCGACTGCACGATCCGTCCGCCGTCCAGCGGATACAGCGGCAGCACGTTAAACAGAAAAACCGACCGATTGATATCCAGCACCCAGTCAAGCATGACCGGCGATATCCAGCCCAGTTTTGCCAATCCCCCATAAAGCAAGGGAATGACGCCATGCATCGCCAGCCCGCCGGCCAGAATCACCAGTTCCTCCCACGCATCCCTATCGCCGAAATGCTCCAGCGTCAGCGCCAGCCCGAATGGCAGGATCGACAGCTGGCGAATCGGATAATGGAAAAACCACGCCCAGAACGCATGACCGCTTTCATGCAGCGCCAGAATGAAGAAAATGTGGCCGAGCGGCACAACGGCGTGAGAAAAAAAAGCCAGGGCTGCCACCAGGATGGTAAAACCGCTGACTTTGATTTTAACCGGCATCGCCCATCGCCCGCTCCAGTGTAACCGGCTGGCCTTGTTCGCTGAATTCCAGATAGACCGCATCCTGCACCGCGCCCAGAACCGCGCCCTTTAAAATCCGGTCGTTGAGATGGATCTGGACCTGCTGCAGCGCGCCATAGGTCACCAGCACGCCGTTATCCTGCTTCACCATGACAATCGCTCCGCTCTCCTGTTCGCCGATGTATAAGACGACGCCCTCAGCGATGCTCTGCACCTGATTGCCGGAAGCGGGTTTATAATAATGATCCTGAATCAGCTCATAGCTGACCGCCGCCGCGACCGGCTGATCCTTGCCAAACCACTTTTCAAACGGCAGCCAGGCTGATAAAGACTTTAAATGCAGCTTTTCTGAAAGCACTTCGATCTGTTGAAGGACAGGTTCAGGATCCACCCAATGCTGCTTCTCGTTGATCATCCAGCCTAAACCCAGACTGGCCCCAACCATCGCCAGCATGGCCAGACCGTAAATAAGGGTAAATAACGGACTTCCCGGCCCTTCATAGGCGCGCGGACCCGGCGCTTTGCGGCGGGCGGATATGCGTTTTCTGATATGTTTGATCTCACTCATGGCTGATCTCCTCCCCTGATACTACTGTATGCGGACAGGCAAAAGAAAAAGAACGGCGAACCGTTCTTTATTCGTCTTCTGAAGGCAGCGGGTCATAGCGCTCATTGCGGAAACGCACGAGGTTGACGATCACCCGCAGGCTCATAAATACCGGGATCGAGATCATGATCCCGATTGGTCCCAGCAGCATCCCGCCCGCAAACACACACAGCAGCGTCCACAGCGGCGGTACTTGCGAACTGCGGGAATGCACGATCGGCGCGATGATGTAGGCATCGACCATCGACAGCACGCAGATCCCGCCGATTAAGATCAACACCTTCGGCAGCGGTAAGGTGAGCGAAGTCAAAATCCCGATAAAGTTGGCGACTGTCGCGCCGAAATACGGCACGATCAACCCGATGGAGGTCAGAAGCGCGACCGTGACCGCACTCTTATGCCCGATCAGCATGTACAGCAGCGAATATTCGATAAACTTGATCGCCATCAGCATCAGCAGCGAATGCAGATAACCGCTGATTTCCGCGTTCACCGCGCTCAGATAGATCGGCAGTTCCTTGTCAATCGTGCGCGCCAAGCTGAAAATCGTCTTGCGGATCTTCTCAAAGTCAAACAGCACATATACCGAAATGATAAACGCGAACACCGCGTTGGTCAGAAATGAAAGCACCTTGGAAATCAGCTGCGGCAGCAGCGCCGAAAAGTTCGGCAGCCAGCTTTTCGTATCGTTGAGCAGCGTCGTGATCTGCTGGAAAATCCCCGCGACTAAGATGTTCGGCGCGTTTTCATTCATTTCCACATATTGTTGATAGAGCCAGTTCAAGCCGGAAATCATCGAGTTGATCAGCTCGGTCGTCTTGTCGTAGACCATCGGCACGACCATCATCAAGATCCCGATCAACAAAGTAAGCATCCCCAGGCAGACCAGCGGAATCGCAATCCTGCGCGACACGCCCTTCTTCTGCAGAAATTCAATAAACGGATGAACGACATAGGCGATCCCAAACCCGACTAAAAACGGCGTCAGAATCAGCCGCAGCGTCGTCAGCCAGCTCATCCAGACATTCGAGGTCAGGGAAAGGAAGTACAGGATCAGCAGGATCAGCAGAACCTTCAACAAGTTCTTCAGCGACAGCTGTTCTTTAAAATAAGCGTTCATTTTATGCAGCCACCCCATCGGACATCCCTCCCCTGCGTATCTTTATTTTATCATTATCAGGTTCAAAAGAAAACCGAAACAACCGGCTGTGAATCCAAACAAGGATCCCCGAGAAAAAAGGAAAGGACAAAAGAAACAAGATCTTCTGTCCTGATCCGCAGAAATAAGTTAATGCGTTCGGTTTATACTAACGAGGTTCCCCCGTCGACGATAATACGCTGGCCAGTAACATAGCTGGATGCGTCGCTGGAGAAAAACAGGACCGGTCCGCTGACTTCTCCATGCCGGCCCGGACGTCCCATCGGACACTGGGCGCTGTAGCCTTGTAAGAAGGCTTCCGATTTGAACAGCGTGTTCTGCGTCATCTCCGACTCAAACAATCCCGGACAGACAGCGTTGACTGTGATGTTGAACTGCCCGTAGGAACAAGCCATGCCCAGTGTCAAACCGAGCACCGCCGCCTTGGAGGTATTGTAGGCATGACGGATAAACATGTCGTTTTTGTCGCCGATCAAAGCGTTGACCGAGCTGATGTTGACGATCTTGCCATAATTCTGTGCTTTCATGTGCGGAATCACATATTTGCTCATCATGTACATCCCCTTGACGTTGATGTTCATCGAGCGGTCCCAGTCTTCCTGACTCAGCGTTTCAACTCCGCCGCGGACGGCGACCCCGGCGTTATTGAGCAGGATGTCGATGCGGCCGAAATGTTCGATCACGGTCTTGACGGCTTTTTCAATACTGGCTTCGTCGGTGACGTCGCAGCCGACCGGCAACGCATCAATCCCTTTCGCCCGTAATTCCTCGGCTAAGGCTTCCAGCTTATCCTGACGGCGCGCCAATAACGCCACATTGGCTCCTGCTTCGGCATAAGCTCTGGCCGAATCCGCGCCCAAGCCGCTGGACGCGCCGGTGACGACGGCGATTTTTCCTGTTAAATCAAACATCAGTAAACCCTCCTTCCGGACTTTTCAGTCCTCTTGTAACTTCAGTATAACAGGAATTTCCGGATTTGATTCAGGCAGTTATTAAAATCTTTCGTAATTTCACAAGTTAATTGATGGACAATGTAAAAACCGGTATTTTTTGCAAATACCGGTGAATGAAATGCCTTATTGCCCGCTTTTCAGCGCCCGCATTGAGTTGAGAATCGCCAGCAGCGTCACGCCCACGTCGGCGAACACGCCCATTCCCATGTTGCTTTTCCCAAACAGCGTCAGAATCAGGACGCCGATTTTAATCGCCAGAGAGAACACGATATTCTGGCGCAGAATCGCGTGGGTCTTGCGGGATATCTGAATTGCTCTCGCCAGCGCTGCCGGATCGTCCTTCATCAGCACGATATCCGCCGCTTCGATCGCTGCATCGCTGCCGACGCCGCCCATCGCAACCCCCAGATCCGCCCGGGCCAGCACCGGCGCGTCGTTGATGCCATCGCCGACAAACGCCAGCTTTTTTCCTTCCGGCTGCGCCGCCAGAAGCTTTTCAACCTGTTCAACCTTATCCTGCGGCAACAGCTGCGCATAGACGGTATCAATTCCAATCTGGCCGGCAACTGCTTCGGCAACGCTGCGGTTGTCCCCTGTCAGCATGACGGTGTTGCGGATGCCCGCCTGTTTCAGTTGGCGGATTGCAGCCTTGCTTGTGCCCTTGATTACGTCGCTGATCCCCAGCCAGCCCAGATATTCGCTCTCCCGGGCTACATGGATGATCGTACCGATCTCATCGGCCGGCGGGCAATCGATTCCGTGCGCCTGCATCAATTTCTCGTTGCCAAGCGCCAGCTTCCGGCCGTTGACTTCCACCTCGACGCCCTGGCCTGAGATTTCCTGATAATGGCGGATTTTCTGATTGTCAATCGGTTTGCCATAGGCTGCGACAATCGAACGGGCGATCGGATGAGTGGAATAGGCTTCGCCATACGCCGCCAATTCCAATAACGCGTCCGCTTCGGCATGGACCGGCTGAATCCGGGTAACGCTGAACTTGCCCTCGGTCAGCGTTCCGGTCTTGTCAAAGACGACAGTATCGACGTCTTTTAAAATTTCTAAGAAATTGCCGCCCTTCACCAGAATTCCCTGCCGGCTGGCGCCGCCGATGCCGGCGAACAGGCCCAGCGGAATCGAGATGACCAGTGCACATGGACAGGATACGACCAGGAAAGTCAGCGCCCGGTACAGCCAGACGTCAAACGATCCCATCTGAAGCAGAAACGGCGGAATGATCGCGACCAGAATTGCCGCCACGACGACCGTCGGCGTATAAACCCGGGCAAACTTGGTGATGAAACGCTCGATCGGTGCTTTTTTGGAACTGGCGTTCTCAACCAGTTCCAGAATCCGCGATACCGTCGATTCGCCGAATTCTTTGGTGACTTTTACCTGCACGACGCCACTGAGGTTGACCATGCCGGCCAGAATTTCTTCGCCTTTCCGCGCATCCCGCGGCAGACTTTCGCCAGTCAGCGCGCTGGTATCCAGCGACGTTGTGCCTTCGGTCAGAATACCGTCCAGCGGCACCCGCTCGCCCGGCTTAATCAGAATGGTTTCCCCGATCGCTACGGATTCCGGATCCACCCGCAGTTCTTTTCCTTCCCGCAGTACCGTCGCATAGTCGGCGCGGATATTCATCAGCGAACCGATTGATTTGCGCGAGCGGTTGACGGCGTAGGACTGGAACAGCTCGCCGATCTGATAGAACAACATAACCGCGACGCCTTCCACGTAATCGCCGATCGCAAACGCTCCGATCGTCGCCACGCTCATCAAGAAGGTTTCGTCAAACCATTCACCCTGAAAAACGTTGCGGATCGCATTGTAAACGACTTCCCCGCCGATCAGCAGGAAGCTGATCAGGAAAATCAAAACGACATAGTTTTGTTCCTGCAAGAAAATCCCGGCGATCAAAAACACGATGCCCGCCAACAGCCTGGCGTTCTGCCGGAAGAAGCCCGGCTGAGCCGCTTCCGGTTCCGCATTTTTCGCGCCTGCCTTCATTTCCACGACGTCGACTTCCGGTTCCAGTTTCTTAACAACCTCCGCAATCGCAGCGATCAGCTCCGTCCGGTTCACGGACGGCTTGGCATCGACAAGCAGCGTCTGTGTAGAAAAGGTGACCGAGGCTTCCTGCACCTGCGGCAGGACATTCACCGCCCGCTCGATCTTCGCTGCACAGTTCGCGCAGTCCAGACCGGCTAAGCGCAGTTTCAGCTCACCTTTCATTGTCGAATGATCGACTTCCGGCAAGGCTTCATGATTGTGACCACAGCCGCATTCCTCTTCTCCATGATGATGTTCGCGGTCTTCGCCGCAGTCACTATGTTTGTGGTGATGTTCGTGATCATGACCACAGCCGCATTCTTCCTCTCCATGATGATGCTCGTGGTCTTCGCCGCAGTCACTATGTTTGTGGTGATGTTCGTGATCATGACCACAGCCGCATTCTTCCTCTCCATGATGATGCTCGTGGTCTTCGCCGCAGTCACTATGTTTGTGGTGATGTTCGTGATCATGACCACAGCCGCATTCTTCCTCTCCATGATGATGCTCGTGGTCTTCGCCGCAGTCACTATGTTTGTGGTGATGTTCGTGATCATGACCACAGCCGCATTCTTCCTCTCCATGATGATGCTCGTGGTCTTCACCGCAGTCACAATGTTTGTGGTGATGTTCATATTTCTGACTTTCAGACGGCAGCGAACTGTGCGGCGCCGCTTCTTTTTTATCCGTCACTTCCACGATGCGGATATCCGGCTCGACCTTCTTCACAGCCTGAATGATCTGTTCTTTTCTGGATTCGCCTTCAAATTCAACAATCATCTTTTTGTGAACAAAATCGACGGTGACCTCGTTCAATCCCTTGATTCTGCCGACCTGACGCTCCACCTTCATCGCACAATTCGGGCAATCCAGTTCCGGCAGCGCATATACTTCTGTTTTCATAGTTTTTTCCTCCAGCTAAAATGTTGGATGTTCCGATCATGGAACAGGGCTGATGAAAACCCAACAGAAATTCCGTTATATATGAATATATGTTCATATGTTTTCTGTTCACATTATAGACTACTCCTATTCTGTTGTAAATAGGAAAAATTATTTTTTGTTATTTTTTTGCTTTCTTTATTTCCCGATGCTTTTTATCTCTGAGACAAAGTAAAAAAGACCGCCGCGGCGATCTTTAACCAAACAATTTCTGGATGATGTTTTTCTCTTTGAATTTCGGCAGCGCTGCTTTCTCGCCCAACAGCCGCTGAGCGATCACGGTGTAGCATTGCGAAGTGATCGTACTGCGCTTGAACGCCATCGGCACGCCGCGGTTGTTGCAGGCGATCAGATTTTCATCCTCATAAACTAACCCGATCACTTCCAACCCCAGCCAGTCCGCCGCTTCCTTGACGCTTAGCGAAATGCCTTTTTCAATGTAACGGGGATTGACGCGGTTCATCACCAGCCGGATCGTCGTCTTGCCTTCTTTTAACAGAATTCCAATCACGCGGTCGCTGTCCTGCAGAGCTGCGATATCCAGCTGCACGACGACTAACGCTTCGTCCGCGCAGCACATTGCATATTGGAAGCCGCGCTCAATCCCGGCCGGCGAGTCCAACAGGATAAAATCGAACTGATCCTGCAGCTGATCGATCACCGTCGTCAGATCTTCCAGCTTTAACCGGCCGATATTGACCGTCCGGCAGGCCGCCATGAGAAAAAGATTTTCACAGCGCTTGTCCTGGATCATCGCCCGGCTCAGGGGACAGCGGCCTTCGACCGCATCCTTCAAGTCATAGAACACGCGGTTTTCCAAGCCCATCATCACGTCCAGATTTTTCAAGCCCAGATCCATGTCGATCATACATACTTTTTTGCCTAATGACGCCAGCGCGATGCCGAGGTTGGCGCAGACCGTCGTTTTGCCGACGCCGCCCTTGCCGCTGGTGATCATGATTACCCTTGCCACACTTCTTCCTCCTTCAAACTCAGACTCATGCATCTCTGATTCTCATAATACACACAGACTTTCGCGAAATTTGTCAGAATCTGCCAGTCGCTGTCTGAAATCTTGACGCGGGCATGATCCAGTCCCATCGCGATCAGCTGGCAGGCGGGATCGAGCAGGCGGATCTGCCCGGCAACTGTGCCCAGGACGATCAACGGCCCGCCGCCGCGCATTTCGATCTGAATCGGCTGGCGCACATCGTGAAGCAATACGGCCGCACCTTCCAACTGAATCACCTCGCCCGCCCGCAGCGGTTCGCGGATCACGGTCAAATCACCTGAGACTTCCGGTTTTTTCTGAACATAGAGTCCCCGGCAGACGCAGCCGGTCGCCTGCAGGATCTCAAACAACTGTTTCAGCCGCTCCGCGCCCGGATCGCTGTCAAAAAAAACTTCGGCCGGATGACCGTCGCGGGTCTTCAGCAGCCGAAGCTTGGCCTCCAGCTCGACGGCCTGATCCTGCCATTGACGGCAGTCCATGCGAATCGTGAGTCCGGAGTTTTGTCCGATTATTTTAACTGTTCCCATCTGAGCTTCTCCCCTTTTCTGCGGATTGACTCCCGCCGAATCTGCAGGGTCTGCCGCTGATCATTCATCCAGATCACAAGCAGGATCGGCGCCAGATTGCCGACAAGCGTCGTTACCAGACGCTTGCTCAGCCATGTCATCAGCGACATCGCCGACAGATTGCTTGCGGTCATATAGAAGTATATCAGAAGCTCTTTGACGAAAATGATCGAAAGTAAGAGAATCATCAGCTCTAATAACGAAGAACTGATATGCTTGCTCCAAATATGAATCAGAAACGCGCACGCCATGCACACCAGCGAGCTGAGCATGAAGTGATCGGCGTTGAGAAAATCAAAAACCATCCCTGCCACAAACGCCATGAACAGCGAATCCAGAAGATTTTTCTGCCGCACCGTCAGCATCAGCGCACAAAAGCCCATGCACGGAATAAAAACTGAATGAATCAACGCGAAATCAAATGGGAACAGCGCCGTGAGGATCATGTCGGCAACTAAGCAAATTCCGATGAAAGCCGCTTCGTAAATCATTGCGAAGCCCCCTGGCGGCGGACGACGCAGACATAGTTAAACGATTGAAAATCCGCAGCCGGCCGGACGTAAATATTCATGCCGACCGCATTGCTCAGCTCCTCGACCTTACTGACCGTGCCGACAAGCAAGCCGGAAGGAAAGACGCCGCCCATACCGCTGGTTACGACGCGCATCTCTTCCGTAACGGTCGCGCCGGAAGTCAACAGCTGCATCACAAAAGCCTGTTCGTTGCTGTCATATTTCACCAAAATGGCATCGACCGTTTTCCCTTCGTCGATCTCAATCTTTACAGACACCTTATTCAGACCGTCTTCCGCAGTGATCAGCTTCACCGAGATCGGAAGAGCACACGTCTGAACT
>NZ_CFQZWI010000097.1:0-10413 GCF_986127675.1 Holdemania sp.
GACCACAGCACCGTCAGGTTCGGTTCCGGCGCGGTGCCCAGATTCTTTAAGGTATGGAGGTAACGGAAGGAAGACTTGGTGACCAGATGCCGGCCGTCGATGCCGACGCCGCCGATCGATTCCGTGACCCAGGTCGGATCGCCGGAGAACAGTTCGTTGTATTCCGGGGTACGGGCAAACTTGACCAGCCGCAGCTTCATGATGAAATGATCAATGAATTCCTGGATTTCTTCCTCGGTGTAAACGCCGTTGTCCAGGTCGCGCTGAGCGTAGATATCAATGAAGGTCGAGGTCCGGCCCAGCGACATCGCCGCGCCGTTTTGTTCCTTAACGGCCGCCAGATAGCCGAAATACAGCCACTGGATCGCTTCCCTGGTATCCTTGGCCGGCCGGGAAATATCATAGCCGTAGATTTCACCGAGTTTTTTCAGCTCCTGTAACGCGCGGATCTGTTCCGACAGTTCCTCCCGTTCACGGATGACGTTGGAATACATGATGACGCGCGTCGAATCCTTCTGATGCTGCTTGTCTTCAATCAGACGATCAACGCCATACAGCGCAATCCGGCGATAGTCGCCGACAATCCGGCCGCGGCCGTAAGCATCCGGCAGACCGGTGATAACATGGCTGGAACGGCAGGCCCGCATCTCCGGGGTATAGGCGTCGAACACGCCCGCATTGTGAGTTTTGCGGTGGACGGTGAAGAAATCGACAATCTCCGGGTCGACTTCATAGCCGTTGTCCGAGCAGGCTTTCTGCGCCATGCGGATGCCGCCGTAAGGCTGCAGGGAACGCTTGAACGGTTTGTCGGTCTGAAAGCCGACGATCTTTTCCAGATCCTTGTTCAGATAACCCGGGCCGTGGGAAGTAATCGTCGAGATGATCTTGGTATCCATATCCAGGACGCCGCCGGCTTCGCGCTCCTGGCGGCTCAGCTCCATGACCTGATCCCACAGTTTCAGCGTGGCTTCCGTCGGCCCCGCCAGAAACGAATCGTCGCCGTCATACGGGGTGTAGTTCTTCTGGATGAAGTCGCGGACGTTGATCTCGCGGGACCAGACGCCTTCAACAAATCCCTTGTAGCAGTCTTCCATAGTATCCTCCTATAACTGTTTGTAAGATTTCCTGTCGCAGGGGACAAGACCGTTTTATTTTACCGTGTTTGAGAATAAAAAAACAGAGGTCGGAAACATCATTTTCCATTGTAATCGGTTACAAGTTTAAAAAATATGTTAGGTTATTCTAACAATGGTAGAATAGCCAATTTATCCTGCATTGTCAAGCAAGACTCTCTGCGGATCGAGTCCTTTTTTATTCTTTCCCATGGCGATGCTCCCCTGCCTGCACAGGCCGCTTCCGTCCACTTGCTTCCCATGGCAACCCGAACCCGCTTTTCTTCTGTTCTGAGCTTCTTCCCGTTTTTTTATCTTTTAAACCGCAAACAGGCGCCAAAACTTTCTATACGCTTCAGCGAACAGGCAACAAGGAAAAGACGTCCGCTAAGACACCCAGAATTAGTCACGACGCTGCAAAGTGAAGGGGAAGTGTGAATCCAGGGCGAAATGACAAAACCCTGATTTTCCCTTCGATTCTGATGCAGCATCACATTTTTACCCTTATGCCGCTTGAAAACAAGACGATCATACCTTTGCCCTCAGTTTAGAAATTGATCAATATAGATCGGCTCTTCGCCGCAGGTTTAACCCACATGCCTTGAATCCGGCCCGGCGGTTATGCTATGATGAAACGCATAAAGGAAGACGACAGAATGACGAAAATAACGATGAAGGAAATCGCCGAGTTTGCGGGCGTAGGCAAAAGCACAGTATCCCGCTACTTTAACGGCGGTTATGTCAAAGAAGAAACGCGGCTGCGGATTGAAGCGGTCTGCCGGGAATATCACTATCAGCCCAATTCCGTAGCGAAGACGCTGAAAGCCCGGCATTCCTATCAGATCGGGGTGATCACGCCCTCGATTGATTCCCGCACCAGTGCGCGGGTGCTGACGGCATTGGACGAGCAGCTGCGCTTATCGGGTTATACGCCGCTGCTGATCAACACAAATCACAATGAAATCCGCGAGCTGTCGAGTCTGGAAAGCTTCAGCCGGATGAACGTCGAGGGAATTATTTTGTTAGCCACGCAGATCACGCCGGAACATGAACGGATCATCCATAAGCTGCGCCTGCCGGTGATCGTGCTGGCGCAGGAAATGGCGGACGTCGTCACGATCACACTGAACGATTACGAAGCCGGCCGCGAGGTTGGACTGCGGATCGGACAGACTCATCATCAAGCGGTCTGCCTGCTGGGCGTCAGCGAAACGGATAAGGCCGTCGGGATCACGCGCAAGCAGGGAATTCTGGACGGCTTACAGGAAACCGGACTTTCCCGGATTGATTTTCTGGAAACCGATTTCAGTTTTGCGACCTCCCGTCAGGTTGTGCGGGAATACCTCAAAACGCACCGCCCGGACTGTCTGATCTGCGCAACGGACAATCTGGCGCTGGCCGCATTTAAGGAACTGCACAGCGCAGGGCTGCGGATTCCGCAGGATGTATCGTTAGTCGGTTTTGGCGGCTACGATGTCTCTGAAGTCCTGACTCCGGCGTTAACCACGGTGCGTTTCGACTATGAGCTGGAAGGCCGCACCGCCGCCGAGCTGATTCTCGAACTGATCGCGGGCAATCCGGTGGAATCCGTTAAGATCGGGTATACTTTAATCGAAGGCGAAAGCGTTATCGACCGATAGCGCTTTTTTGTTTTCCCCTGTCGCTATGAAGGGCACAGCCCGCTTTTTTTCACCGTCCTTCAGATCATGATAAAAAAATCAACGCCGAAAATGGGAGAAAAGCCAAGTTGAAAGAAAGGGAAAACGATAAAAATAAACGATTATTAAAAAATATGGTACCGTTCCCATATTTCCTGTTGACATTTCCGAATGACAGGTCTATATTAATTATGGGAACGGTACCACAAGGAGGAAGAAACTATGAATTATCCATCCATCGCCGCTCAGATCGTCGCCGCCGTCGGCGGCCGGGAAAACCTGAGCAACGTCATGCACTGCGCGACCCGGCTGCGTTTAACCTGCCTGGACGAATCCAAAATCGACGCCGACACGATCGCCGAAATTGAAGGCGTCAAGGGCGTCTTCAACGCCAAAGGGCAGTTTCAGATCATCTTCGGTTCCGGCACCGTCAATCAGGTCTGTGACGAAGTCCTGAAGCTGACCGGCAGCCAGCCTGTCCAGCCGCAGCCCAAAGCGGAAGCCGGGGGCAGCGTGATCAACCGCTTCATCAAGATGCTCAGCGATATCTTCGTACCGATCATTCCGGCGATTGTCGCCGGCGGCCTGTTGATGGGCATCAACAATATCTTCACCGCCGAAGGCTTATTTGTCAGTGGAAAAACCTTAATCGAGCTGGCTCCGCAGTTCGCTGATCTGGCGGCCATGATCAACCTGTTTTCCAACGCCGCCTTTACTTTTCTGCCGGTGCTGATCGGTTTCAGCGCAACGAAGAAATTCGGCGGCAATCCTTACCTGGGCGCAGTCCTGGGCATGATCATGGTTCATCCGGAACTGATGAACGCGTACAGCTATGGTACCGGCGCGCTCGTTCCGACATGGAATCTGTTTGGTTTGTCGATCGAAGCGGTCGGCTACCAGGGCACGGTGCTGCCGGTTCTGGTGATGTCGTTCTTCCTCGCCAAACTGGAAACCTCGCTGCATAAAATCACACCGAGCTGGCTGGATAATCTGACGACGCCGCTAATTTCAATTCTCGTCTGCGGCTTTGTCACCTTCCTTGCGGTCGGACCAATCATGCGCACCGCCGGCAACCTGTTGGCCTTCGGGATTTCGTGGCTGTATCATTCGCTGGGCTTCATCGGCGGCGGTTTGTTCGGTTTGTTCTACGCTCCGATCGTTTTAACCGGCATGCACCACAGCTTCATCGCGATTGAAACGCAGCTGTTGGCGGAAACCGCAGTCACCGGCGGCAGCTTCATCTTTGTCACCGCCTCCATGAACAACGTTGCGCAGGGTGCGGCCGTGCTGGCTGTTCTGGCAACAACTAAAGATTCCAAGCTGAAAAGTCTGTGTTCGGCTTCCGGAATCAGCGCGCTGCTGGGGATCACCGAACCGGCAATGTTCGGCGTCAACCTGAAGCTGAAAACGCCGTTTTACGCGGCGATCATCGGTTCCGCTGTGGGTTCGGCCTACGTCGCCTTCCACCATGTCTTAGCCGTCGCGCTGGGCGCCGCGGGCCTGCCGGGCTTCATCTCAATCCGTCCGGCCGACTGGCTGCACTTTGCGATCGGGCTGGCGTTAAGCATGGTCACCGCCTTCATCCTGACGCTGGTCTTCACGAAAAAGCAACAGAACCCAACTGGAAATACAAAACCGCAGACAGACAAACGGAACGCGCTTCCCGCGGTGGACAACCAGACGCTCTTAGCACCGGCTGCCGGTATGGTAAAACCGATCGAGCAGTCCACTGATGGGACATTCAGTGAAAAGCTGATGGGCGACGGCTTCGTGGTTTTCCCAACCTGCGGAGAAGTCTGCGCGCCGATCAACGGCACCGTGAAATTCATCTTTCCGACCAAACACGCAATCGGACTGGTCAACGAGGACGGCGTGGAGATGTTGATCCACATGGGCATCAATACCGTCAGCTTAAACGGCGAACCGTTCACGATTCTCGTTCAGGAAGGCCAGAACGTCCGCGCCGGGGAACCGTTGGCAATCATGAATCTGAAACAGATCGAAGACGAGGGCTGTTCGACGGAAATCTGCTGCATCTTCACCGCGCCGACACCGTTTCACTGGACCTTTGAGGGTGAAGCAGCGCAAGCCCAGCCGATCATCACCTTAGGAGACAAACAATGACCGATTACCGCTTAACTTATCATCTGTCGCCCCGGCGGGGATGGCTGAACGATCCCAACGGGCTGTGCGTCCATGACGGGAAAATCCAGATCTATTATCAAGCGGATCCTGACAGCCTGACCGGCGGCTGCCGCAAGTGCTGGGGACACTTCACAACGATCGATTTCCGCCATTACACCGACTGCGGTCTGGCGGTCAAACCGGTGGAACGCTTTGAATCGCACGGCGCTTATTCCGGCAGCGCGCTTTCGCTGGACGGGCAGCTGCACCTCTTCTACACCGGCAACGTCAAGGAACCGGGCGATCACGATTACATCCGCTCCGGCCGCCAGCACAATACAATCCACGCCGTCAGTCAAGACGGGCTGCGCTTTGATCAGAAACAGGTCGTGCTGACCAACGCCGATTATCCGGATTTCTGCTCGTGCCATGTCCGCGATCCGAAGGTCAATCCAACCGCCGACGGCTATGAAATGATTCTGGGGGCGCGCACGCTGGACGACGAAGGCTGCGCCCTGCTTTACCGCAGCCGTGATTTACAACGATGGCGGCTGGATGCCGTGCTGCGTTCCGCCGCGAAGATGGGCTATATGTGGGAATGCCCGGATCTGCTTCATTTTGATCAAGCCGATGTGCTGCTCTGTTGTCCGCAGGGGCTAGAGCGTCAGGGTTATCACTATGAAAATGTTTACGACAACGGCTATTTCATCCTCCATGGCGATGAAGCACGAACATACCGCACGCTCGATCACGGTTTCGATTTCTACGCGCCGCAGACGTTTCTGGATCCTCGCGGCCGGCGGATTCTGATCGGCTGGATGGGCTTGCCGGACACGGACTATACGATACCGACAAAAACCTGGATGCATGCGCTGACCTTACCGCGCGAGCTGCGCTTTGAAGACGGCCGGCTGAAGCAGCGGGTCATTGAAGAGCTGCAGGCCGGGCCAGCTCTGACCAAAACCGTCAGGCAGACGAAGGCGCCGGAGACCTTCGTTTTAAAAGCTTGCCCGCATGGGGCGCTGACCTTAACGATCGACGGCCTGAAACTTGTTTATGAAAACGGCTTACTGACGCTGGATTGTTCGCAATGCGGCTGCGGCCGGACTCAGCGGCATGTCGAGCTGGACAAACTGGACAGTCTGGAATTGTATATGGACGTCTCCAGTGTTGAAATTTTCATCAATGACGGCGATGTCAGCCTGACCTCGCGCTGTTTCTTTGAAGGTTCCGTCCGCAATGTCGCCGCCAGCTGTGACTTTACGCTGTATCAGGCGCCGCGAATTGAAATAGAAAGCAGGGATTCCGAATGAAAAAACTGATTGCGATCGGCGAAGCGCTGATCGACTTCATCCCCGCCCAGACCGGCCGGCTTCAGGACGTGGCGTCGTTTGAGCCGCATGTCGGCGGAGCGCCGTGCAACGTCTGCGGCGCGTTTGCCCGCCTGGGCGGAACCAGTGCGATGATCACGCAGCTGGGCCAGGACGGCTTCGGCGATAAAATCGTCAGCGAATTAGCGTCTTATGGCGTCGATACGACGATGATCGAGCGGACATCCGCGGCCAACACCTCGCTGGCCTTCGTCGCTCTGCAAGCGGATGGCAACCGGGAATTCAGCTTCTACCGCAAACCCGGCGCAGACATGTTGATGCGGCCGGACCAGCTCCGGAAAGAAGGCTTCCAGAATTGCGGCTTCCTGCATTTCTGCAGCGTCAGCCTGGGCGATTTTCCAATGCGCCAGGCTCACAGGCAGGCCATCGCGATGGCTCGCGAACAAGGCGCGCTGATCAGCTTCGATCCGAACATCCGCCTGCCCTTGTGGCCCGATGCCCAAGCCTGTCAAAAAGCGGTGCGGGAATTTCTGCCGCAGGCGGAGATCATCAAGATATCCGACGAAGAGCTGGAATTCATCACCGGAACGACGGATCTGCAAAAAGCGAAGGCGTTCCTGTTTACCGAGCGGACGCAGCTGGTGCTGTATACCTGCGGCAGCCGGGGCGCTTATGCCCTGACGCGCGGCGCGGAAATTTACGAACCTTCCTTATCCGTAGAAGCGCTGGATACGACCGGGGCGGGGGATGGCTTTATCGGCTCCTTCCTTTATCAATGCGCCCGCGATCAGGTCAGCGATCTGACTGCCTGTTCCCCAGAACAGCTGCGCCGCTACCTCCGGGCCAGCGCCGCTTTCTGCGCCGCCAGCATCCAGCAGAAAGGCGCAATTTCCTCCTATCCGACCACGCTGACAGAATAATTTCCAATTTTCCTGCTCATCCTCTCACTGCTTCTCTCCTTAAAATCAGTCACGGCCAATAATCCCCTCCCTTTTACCTGGATCCTGCCTGAAGTGCAGGATCTTTTTTAATTCATCAATTTCACCTGATCCTTGCGTTTCCGCTTCGCCTGGACAAACCGTTGATAAAGAGTCATCACAAATTCTGGAAACGATGGTCCCGCGGTTTAAGCTTTTAAACCAGAAATTTATGTTCCTGCTTCAGAATAGTTCGTTCATCCGCTAACAAGTTGTTTTTATTTTTCAAATATGATAAAAGTTAAACAAAGGGAGGATTTAAGAAATGAAAAAACTGCTCGCGATCCTGGCTGCCTGCGCCATGGCCATGGGCCTGACAGCCTGCGCTTCAACGCCGAAGGAGGATACGCCAACGCCGACGCCAGAGGAATCTACCGCTCCTGTGGTCGAAAGCTTTTCCGCCGAATATGAAATGGTCGGCACCACCTCGGCCGGCAAGCCGAAAAACGACACGTTTATCTTTGAAGGTAAAACGACCGACGGCATCATCACCGAACTGAACTTCGATATCATCCGCAACAAGGGACTGGAAGGAGAATACTCCAAGAAAGACATCATGGGCTATCAGATGAACGTCTCCGACGCCGCTGTGACTAAAACCGGCGATGGCTTTGAGCTGACAAATCTGGGCATGAACGGCTATGAAACGAAATTCGGACAGTACATGATCACCGCCGTCTGCAAGGATCTGACCGACGCTTCGACGTTTAAGGATCTGACAATCACCAACTACACCGGCGAACAGCTGAACATGGAAGATTCGCTGATGATTTATCAATATCTGGCCAACGAAGCCAAGCTTCAGCTGACGGAGGATACGCCGCTGAAGGATCTGCTTGCGCTTTTTGATCTCTATAAAGACGGCGCGTTTGTGGAAGGCACAAAGCGTGTTTCCTTCGCCGGCTTCCATGGCGGACGCAGCTATGGCGAACAGATCGACGCGATCGCGGATTACATCTTGGCTAACAACATGACGCTTCAAGACGTCTATGAAATGTTCAAAACAGTAAACCAGCAGAGCGAGCCGATCGAGGAACGTGATACGATCACCGGCGCGACCATCGCGTTTGTCGGCGATTTCCAGCGGATGGTCTACATGGCGATCCATGGCGAATTATTTGAAGGCGTCACCAATCACAGCACCGCGGAGGGTGTCACTACGGTGGAAGTCGTGACGCAGGGCTATGCCGGAGAAATTGAAACGCATGTCAGCTTCGATGACAGCACGAAAAAAATCACGGCGATCACAGTCCGTGACGATCAGGAAACCGATACGGTCGGCGGCCTGTTAACTGCGGAAGGTTCAGAATTCATTCAGAAGCTGATCGACAATCAGGAAGCGCCGGATTCCGTCGATGCGGTTGCCGGGGCGACAAAAACATCCAACGGACTGGTAAAAGCGGTTCAGTTCGCTATCGAATATTACAACAGTTTATAGGCTGAAAATAAAGAAAGAGACTGTAACGTGAAAGGTAAAAACCGAAACGTTCCAGTCTTTTTTCTTCTTTATGCTATTCCCATCCGGAAATTCTCACCGATTCACCAGGCACAGACAAATAGCACAGATCCCCTGACAGGCGTGGCCGGTCAAAGGTCCGCGATCCGATCGCTGATCGTGGAGTCATCTTCAATAATGCCTATTGTTTTTATCGTCAAGGCGCATTTTCTCAATCGCTTTCAACCTGAATCAGAAAATCGGCCAGCGCCTGCGCCAGAAGCGATGGATCCTCATACGCCATGTTGTGACCGACGCCGGACAAAATGCGCACGCTGATGCCATGATGAGCCAGTTCCTCGACATCCGGATCCGGCAGCGATTTCTCCCCGAACAAAAACGTCTTCGGACAATCCAGATCATAGAGACGCTGCCGCCATGACGGCTTTCCGCCCCGCACCGCATCCACGGAAAGCCGGTGCATCGCTTCCGGCAGCCAGGTCCGCAGCGTGAGGGCCCAGGTTGGCGGAATTCCATGGGGTTTTCCTACCGTGTCGAACAGATGGGGATAGGCTTTTTCCACAAATACAGCTTCGCTGAACTGCGCCGTTTTGTAGCTGGGCTGATCGGATGGACTGGGATCGAGATTCGCTTCGCTGAGAATCAAGCCCCGGACGTGGGCACGGCAGTTTTCTGCGGCGCTTAATGCGATGGGCCCGCCGAGACTGTGACCATACAGAATTACAGAACCGCTGAACCGCTCGCGGATCAGCTCGGTCAGAACCTGCGCATGAGCCGCGACGGTATAGGTAAACTCCCGCGGTTTCTCACTTTCGCCCGCGCCGATTAAATCGATCAGGACGCAATGTTTTCCCCGCAAGGCCGGTGCGGAAGCCACCTGGGAATAATCCAGGCCGCCGGTACACCCAATTCCGTGAATCAGAATCAGCGCCGGGCCGGTTCCCGGCCTTTCCTCATAACGCAAAAACGCCTGCGCTGAAGGACTGAAAAACTCCTGAAGCATCGTTTCTTCCCCTCTTTCTATCGCATGGATGACGCTGATCTTTCACGATCAGCCCGTGTCAACGAACAATCCGATGACTCACTCGGGTCTGATATTGCTTTCACATCGGTCGGTCTGAGCGGCAGCGTAAACTTAAAATGCCGGCACGTCATTCCCTGCTTTTTATAAAAGGCATGACTGGAAGTCCGGCGTTGATTGCACGCGCATTCCAGCTGCGGACAGCCTGCCTGCGCCGCGATTTCTTTCGCCTTCCCGAATAACAACTTTCCCAGGCCCTGACCGCGGGCTTGTTCGTCGACGACCAGCTCCTGAATCTCCGCGATCGGCGCTATGTGATGAAGCAGCTTCTGCACGTGCACGCTCACAAAGCCGCGAATTTTTCCTTCTGACAGCGCGGTCAGATACACAATCTGCGGGTTATTCAAATTTTCCAGATAAACACCGTTAAAAACTTCCCGATCCATCGGCGCTTCCTCCAGCTGTTCGATCAGCCGGGCAACGGCTTCCCGATCTTCCGCTTCTGCCTTACGAATTTCAATCATGAACATATCCCTCCTGTCCGCAAATTTCCAGTTTTATTCATTATACCATGATTAGGGCATGACACCGCCTTTTGCCGCTTGTTCCCTGAGGCTTGAAATGCTATACTCAATGATTATAAGGGGGATTGTTCTAATGAAATACAAATGTGTCGTCGTCGATCTCGACCAGACGCTGCTTCACGAAGATAAATCATTGTCTCAAAAAACCAT
>NZ_CFQZWI010000098.1:0-10402 GCF_986127675.1 Holdemania sp.
AAAGGCATAGAAAAAGGGATGCGGAAAGGTGTAAAGAAAGGCGTGAAACAAGGGAAAATATCCTTGTTGAAGGAGTTACTGCGGCAGAAATGGGAATTAACGGAAAGCGATGAGAAAGTCTTAGATGATTTAAACGAAGCGAAAGTGAATCAGATCGTCCAAGTTTTGAATAGAATAAATACCTCGGAAGACCTCCATCATCAGCTTAGAAAGCTTTCTGATTCAAAGCATCAGGCAGAGAACATAACTCAGCTGTCCTATACTCATGACTAAGTGGATCTGGACTTCGCAGGATCGGCTTTGGAATAACGTAAAGTTCAGAAAAAGTTCGTCAGAGTCAAATCGTGTTGGTGTAAATAGAAAGGATGGGATCGGATGATGCATAGGAGTCACAATATGAAGCTCACAACCCTAAATATTAAAAACCCCCTCGATCCGAAGATCAGAGAGGGTTAAAGAAACTGATTTTAAGCTGTGGTGGAATATCAGGGACACTTTTTTAAAGACAGACGCTGTGCGATAACCATTTTTGCAGAGCTACCATATCCTGACGGAACTGTTCCGGCTGATCCTCTTTGACAAATTCCAGAATCAGCGGAATTTCGCGGGGAATGAAAGTCAGCCAGTGCTTCCAGGCTGCTTCCTGAGCTGCGAGCGGCAGCCGCGTGTTGTCGGGTAACCAGCTGAACACATGGACGCGCGTCAGCCAGGGCAGGATCGCCTCTAATTCCCGACTGTTTTCTTCCACGGTGAGCTCGGGATTGGGCTGCCAGTAGGTCTTGCAATGAGAACGATTGACAGCTTTAAGCAGCTTTACAGCGGAAGCACCGTTGTCCGTCAGCGATTTGCGATGATATTCAAACGCGACGTCTATCCCAACTTTGGCCGCCAGTTCGCAGCATCGCCGCGTTTCCGCGACAGCCCGCTGGAAAAAATCGTCGTCGGCTTGCGCGGAGGCTGTGCGCCCGGCCCAGATCCGCACACACGGCGCTCCCAGCTTAACGGCCGTATCAAGATAAGCCTGAAAATCAATGTCCGGATTAAGACCTTGATTCAGTTTGTAATAACTGCCATAAGAGAACACCGCCAGCTGGTTTTGACGGCAGGCTTCCGCAGCTCTGGCTGCCAGATCCAGCCGATTTGCGGGCACGTGGACGTCGCTGCCCCATTCGATTCCGGTACAGCCGGTTTCCCTAGCCAGCGTGATGATCTGATCGGCGGTCAGCTGACGGAAGGTGACCGAGGTCAGCCCGACCGGCCTCATGAATGCTTCTCCTGTTTGCCATACCGCAGCGAGATGAGCTTGCGTTTTACCCGACGGCGGAAGCGATCCGCCTTTTTCCAGCGGGCAGTGCGCGCCGGCTTGCGGATATAGTCGAATTCGCCGATCCGTTCCGTATAAACGGAACCAAACGAACGCTTGTAATCATACAATCCATAATGCGGATCAGACTTGTCCGTCACTCCGGAGAATCCGCACATGTCGTAATGCAGGACGCCGTGGTTTTTCATGTCTTCGACGGCGAACCGGTGCAGGTTATCCACGGCCTTGATAAAGTTGAAATCCTTGTGGTTATAGGTGTAAAGATCCCAGGATTGCGCGCCGAATCGCAGGAACAATCCGGCGGCAATCGCCGGCTTTGCGCCGTATTGCGATTTTAGCGCCGCGGCTTTTTCTTTTTCTTTTAACTTGGACTGCAGCGCTTCGGGGTCTTTGTGATATTTACCGCTGTCAATTTCCTGCTGGATGCCGTTGATCATCTGATCAAGGTCAATTTCAGTGACATACAGTACGGCGTGATCGCCAAAGGCATCCAACAGCGCTTCAAAGAAGGACTGCGGATGCGGCTTAAAGCCCTGAATCTGGGAAAGCTGCCGTTCAAATTCACACAGCTGCGGCACATCGTCTTTGGTACCTAAGCGGGTTGTCACGCCGATCACGGCATGCCGGCGCAGACTGTTCTGGCGCGCCTTGGAGAAATGCCTGACGATTTCTTCGATGGAAGGCGTCAGGTCGATAATCAGCGTGTAGCGGTTGACCCAGCTGCCATTGTAGGCATAGCCGTATCCCTTATGCACAAACCCCAGCGATGTCAGCAGTGCTGTTATTGCTTCGTGATTTTCACCGCCTTCGATCGGATTGCCCTTGATATCCCGCTCCATCCGCAAGACGTTCGGATCCACCCGCAGAAAGTCCACTTTGGCGTTTTCCGCCAGCTGAATCAATCCCCGCAGGCATTGTTCGCACAGTTGAGGATCGTCATAATTCAGGCAAGGTCCCCAGGGAACATAATAGTAGTGAATACCCGGCGACTTCCGCTCCAGAATCATCGCTGTGCCTTTCAGCTGTGCCTGCTCAAAAAAGCCGATAAAATGCGGCTGATCCTGCTTCTGCAGCTTCGCCCACAGCGAAGTTTTCATGTAATGTCCGTAGGGATGAGCGCTGACAAAGGCGTCCAGCTGCACATCCGAAATTTGTTTACAGGTGATCAATGCGATTCCCTCCTTAACCATTGCCGGCGTAATTCCTTAACCTTGGGCAAAAGCTGGGTCCAGATCGGATACAGCAGCGGCTTGCATGGTAGACTGAATTCGCCGAGATAGACGTCGATTTCAGGTGAAAACGACGACTTGAAGATGAACAGCCCGTCGTCCAGCGTGCCTTCCACGCCGCCGAAGTTAAACCGCGTGCAGCCTTGTTCAAAGGCCCATTGAATGCCGCGGCAGCGCAGTGCGTAAGCAGCCAGATAGCGGCGGTATTTCTCGTTTAAGCCGGAATACAACAGCTCGCAGGTCGTGCCGTCGTGAACTAACAACAACGCACTGACCAAAATGTCACGGCCGTCTTCCTGAGCCTGCTGGCGCAGCCTGAGCTTTTCAGCGTCGAGATCGGCAATTTGTTTTTCCAGCTGTACGCGTTTTTTATTCGCTTTTTCGTCCAGCTCGTTTCGATGCTGACAAAGACCGCGCTGCTTTTCTTCGACCAGTGCCAGCGCATGATCATAATCCAGATGAGCGGCCAGAATGCAGGCATGATCGCCGAAGTTTTCCATGATCGTGCGGAAATAATCCTCATTGCGCAGGTGGATATTTTTACGCTGTTCCGTATATTTGATCATTTCAGCTAATTCGTGGACATGCTCAATCCCCCAAATTTCGATCTGAATGCCTTTGGCAAAACTGTTATGAATTTTCTCACGGGTCTTCTTCGGAAAGCAGGCTTCCCAGTTTTCCTGATGGGAAAAGCAAAGCTGAAAGCGCGGCTGCACCGTTTCACTGATCAGCTTCGTATAGCCCGCAAAATGGGCTTTTGCCTTCGCCAGCTGTTGCGGAATCGGACTGCGGGCGTTCCAGGCGGCTTCTTTTTGATCCAAGTCAAAGCTGCCGATGATGAGATAGGGATCAAATTTGCATTCCACCGCACCCTGCTTCGCGCAGAAACGCCGGATCGCAGTTAAGAAGAACGCAGTCTGTTGGGGATCATCGTAGTCCATGATCGGTCCGCGGGGAATATAGGCCAGCTTCATGCCCAGCGGCAGTTTGCGGAACAGAATCATCGCTGCTCCGCACAGTTGCCCGTCGCAGGTCATGCCGACAAATTTTGAAGTCCATTCCTTCTTGACGTTGGCCCAGGCTTCAGTCTGATATATATTATTGCATCGGCTGGCACGGGTGAAATCGTCCAGCTGCTTCCCTGTAATTGACTCGCAAAACTGCAAATTCATAATGAGTTCGCCTCCAATGCTTTATTATAGCATACCCGCCCTTAACTTTCTCCAGTCGTTTTAAAATCCCGGCCAGGATCCATCCTGATCAGGGGAGAAAAAGGGAAAAAGAGGAGGCTGCAGGATGTTCCTTTTTTGACATTTTCAGTAAAAAAAGGGTTGCGGTTTTTAAGGATCAATGGTAATATATTAAAGCACCGGACGCTTAGCTCAGTTGGGAGAGCACTTCCTTGACGTGGAAGGGGTCAGGGGTTCGAGTCCCTTAGCGTCCACCATGATTAATCAGTAAAGCTGTCATCAAGACAGCTTTTTTCGTCTTTCTCCTTTCCCTTTCTCCGCTTGAGGAAACCGTGCCGTGAGCAACACAGCCGGCATAAGGAAGAGACAGGAAGACCCAAGTGCTTAAAACCGGAGGGTTTCAGGATGTTGATTTTAATAAACAATCTTGTGATATAATACACATAAAGCTTGTTTTGGAAATAAAGGAAAAAAACTGTGGAGGGAGTATGGCTTACAAGATTGGAGAAGTTGCGAAACTTTTGGGAATTTCTTCTGAAACCGTCCGTTATTATGAGCGGGAAGGCGTGATTCAATCGCAGAAAATTGATCAGGGAAGCGGCTACCGATACTATGAAGCGCTGGATATCAATGCTTTGATGCGGGTTCGGATGTACCGTAATTATGGTTTTACCTTACAGGAAGCGAAGGAAATGTTGAACTTTTGCACCTTGGAGGACATCGCTAAACGATTGGAGGATAAAAAGCGGGAGCTGCAGGCGGCGGTGGATTGGAACAAACGGCTGTTGGCGTGCGCTGATCGGATGATTAACATTCATCGCTCCGCTTCGGAGATGCTTTGGAAATGCCAGATTGAAGAAAGTCCCGCGATGTACCGGTTTTGTTATCAGATTCAGGATCAGCTGATCGGTGATCCTGAAATACAAAAGCGCGTCCAGACATGGACGGAAAAGATGCCGGTTGTGATGCCAACGCCTTTATTTGCGAAGGACGATATTCTTGCAGGGAATAAGAACTTTGCGTTAGGGCTGTGCGTTATGGAGGAAGACGCTGATTTTCTGCGTTTGGATCCTCAGGCGAGGGGGATGGAATACGTTCCTTCCCAACGATGTATTTATACGGCAATTTCTGCTCAGGCTGGCGAACTGCTGCACTGCGGTTTATTTCAGCATGTTCTGCAATACATGGACGCACATCAGCTGGAATTGGCCGGCGACGCAATCGGACGCACGGTTTCCACGCTTCATCGAAGTACGACACAGGAGCGGATTCATCAGGTCTGGCTGCCCTTTTCAAAGAAAACATCAGATTTCAGCAGCGGGGGATTGACTCTAAAGGCCCTTTAACGTGTACTCTGATAGCAGGGAAAGATAACGCTTTCACACAGGGAGGGTAAGATGAGAAAATCAAATCTTAAGAGAATCGTTGTTTTGTTTCTCAGCGTGCTGCTGGCAGTTGGACTGACCGGCTGCACAGCGGCACCGAGCAATAATCCGAAGGGAACGGATGTCGGCTACACGTCCGGCACCTACACAGGGACAGGCGCCGGGCGCAATGGCGAGCTGAAAGTCGAGGTCACATTCACAGACAAAGAAATTACGAAAATCGAAGTCATTGAACATTCGGAAACCGAAGGAATTTCCGACTTGCCGCTGCAGCGGATTCCGGAAGAAATCGTGAAGAATCAGTCGCTGGCAGTCGATGCCGTTGCGACAGCGACCTTGACCAGCAACGCGATCATCGAAGCGGTCGCTGATGCAGTTACCCAGGCCGGCGGGGACGCGGAAGCACTGAAAAATGTGAAAGTCGAAGAGGAAACAGCCGGAGATTTAGTCCAGCGGGAAGCGGACGTCATCGTTTTAGGCGGCGGCGGAGCCGGTGTTGCGGCTGCGTACGCGGCGGCTGAAAATGGTGCATCGGTTATCGTTGTGGAAAAAACGGCGGCTCTGGGCGGCAATACGATGCGTTCCGGCGGCTATTTCAATGCGGTTGTTCCTGAAAATCAACAGACGCAGGTCATGACGGCAGGGCAGATCAAATCGGTTGAGGAATACTGCACGATGGAGCCGAAGGATGACATAATGAAGAACTGGCAGGAAAAACTGACCGCGGAATTTGACGAGTATAAGAAGTCTGGCGCGGAACATTTGTTTGATTCAGTCTATTTGCATATGCTTCAGACCTATGTCGACGGTGATTATGTCGGCAATCCGGTACTGATTCAGTCAATGTGCGAAAAAGCGCCGCAGACCTATGCCTGGATGCGGGATATGGGCTTTGACTGGAAACCGAAGTCAATCGTGATCGTTGGTTCGTTATGGCCGCGTGCGAACATGTCTCAAACCTATAAAAGCGGCATCGGTTTTATCGAAGTGCTGAAAAATGATGCGGAAAAGAAAAATTTCCCGATCGAATATGATCTGGAAGTCAGGGCTGAGGAATTGATTATGGAAGACGGCCGGGTGATCGGCGTCCGCGCGGTGTCCGCAAATGGAACACCTTATGAATACAAGGCCGGCAAAGGGGTTGTTCTGGCAACCGGAGGGTTTGGCGCGAATGTGGAAATGCGCGTGAAGTATAACAGCATCTGGGCTGATTTGGGGCCGACAGTTCCGACGACCAACAGTCCGGCGATTACCGGCGACGGGATTGTGATGGCGCAGGCTGTGGGCGCGAATCTGGTCGGTATGGATAAGATTCAGCTTTTGATCGCCGATCCGAAGACTGGCGAAACCTCAACCAATGTCGGCGATACGACGAGTATGTATGTCAATCAGGAAGGGCATCGGTTTGTTAACGAGTCAGAACGCCGCGACGTTTTATGCGCTTCAACGTTGGAACAGACCAACGGGATGATGTATATTATCAGCAGCTATCAAAACAGCCGTTTAGATGAGAACTATGTCAATACCTACGGCATTCATGTCGATGATTTGATCGAACGCGGAGCGGTTTACAAGGCGGATACGATTGAGGAATTGGCGGAACAGATCGGGATGGATCCCGCAACCCTGCGGAAAACGGTCGATGATTACAACGCCGCGATCGACGCGGGCTATGATGAGCTGACCGGCCGTACAGTCTTTAACGAAACCGCAAAGATCGAAGATCACGGGCCTTACTTCGCCAATCCGCGGACGCCGGCGGTCCATCACACGATGGGCGGGGTGGAAGTTGACGTTGACGCGCACGTCTTAGACGCCAGCGGAAACCAGATTCCGGGCTTCTATGCGGCGGGTGAAGTGACCGGCGGTTTCCATGGCGGCAACCGTTTGGGCGGCAACGCAATTTCCGAAGCGATCACGACGGGCCGAGTGGCAGGCAACAGCGTCGTATTGGATCAATAAGCGGGAAGCCCGGAATTTGTTTAAACAAATTTCGTGTAAATTCAAATAAGTGTACTCAAGAACAGAACAAAAGAATAACCGGAACGAAGGGCGCATTGATCAATGCGTTCTTTTGTCTGATATTGGGATAACCTTTCGCCGGCTCAGGCTTATGCTGAAATGAGTGCGGCTACGATGCAGGAATATTCAGTATTCCTTATTATTCCCATCCCTGCAGAAGCTCGGCAAGCCACTGCAGGCACTGACTTTTTTTCACATATTTGTGCTTTTCGTCATAGTAATTGATCAAAAGCGTCAGATAGAAACGTTTCTGATTCAGATCAAGACAGCTTCGGCCATGTTTTAACAAGGTGATCAACAGCTTATCCCGATGCGGATCCTGATCGCCGACAGCATTCATGACTCGTATCAGATCCTGAAATGGCTGAGAACGAAATTCCTTCGCCGACGCCAAACGTTTCATGCCTGCGATATTCCCGGTTTTATAATGCAGAAAACATCGCAGAAAATCCATTTCATCATTCGAATCGGAAACATCGGCGAAACGTGAAAGAAACGCACCGGCTTTTTCGTAGTGCCGATGGTTAACACAGCACCAGCACAGCGTACAGAGAATGGCGGAACGCATTCCGGGCGTCAGATTCAACATTTTGCTTTCCAGAATTGACGTCAATATTGCGGCTGGCCGATCAAACTCCTGCAGGGAGAGAATCGCCGCGCTTTGAATATGACAAGAGATAAGAAACGGATAACAGTTTGTCTGCGTAAACAGGCGGGAAGCCGCGTCGCAATGTTCGCGGGCAAGCAAGATTTTCCCTTTTTTTGAATAAAAAAGGGAAGTGTAGTAATGCCCCAATGCGCCCATCAGAGAAGTTGGATTGCGTTTCAGGCATTGCTTGAAATGTGTTTCTGCTTCCGATAAATCCTGCTTTAGCGCGCTGATCCCGCAGACAAGCTCAAACAGGGCGCTTTGCGCCTCATCAAAGCGATCCTGCACGCTGATTAACAGGTGCTTCTGCTGAACCATCTGGCGCAGGTTTTTCGTCATGAGTGCATAAACAAAAAAGGCCAGATGATAATCGAGGGCCAGAGGCGAATTGAGATACCGTTTCCGGATTCGGCGTAAAGCCGGCGCCTGTTTCTGCGCCGCCTCCAAATCCAGAAGCAATGCATTGCGGACAAAATGTTCCAACTTTTGCTTCGCCGGGATCAGCCAGGCTTGATCTATCGTATAATCCAAATCCAGCGCTTTCGCCAGCAGCTGCAGAATCTGCGGATCTGGCTGTGCTTTTCCTGTTTCAATCTGACTTAAATAGCTGGCGGAAATGTGGCATTGATATGCCAGAGCCGTCAGTTTTATCGCTTGGTCCATCCGATTGATCCGAATGATAGTTCCGGGAATTTGCATGTAAATTCAGCTCTCTTTCCTTTTTAAAACGCCATTTTCAATGAACCTTTGACGCTGATTTTTAACGGTAATTTAATGAACAGCTTCAGGTTGCGGTTCACTCTCAGTCCCGTATAATGAAATCGGCGGCCGGCGGGGAGCGATAAAAGGAAAGCAAAAGGTAAAAATTCAGAAAATTTCATTACCCTCAAAGCTTTGACCCATTTTATCAGAGCTTAACGATGGAAATGAACGGATTGGAAGAAAGCAAAAGCAGCGTACAGGTTGGAACCGGCAAGGCAGAAATAAAAACCAGTGCGGGCAGCACGGTTGGAAAAGTTCGGACTGACAGGGGTGAAATGTCAGCGTGATGAAGCGGGAGAAAAGCGTTACTGTTTTTTCTTTTCGTAAGCTTCGTAGACGGCCAGTTTTTCTTTTGTGGCGGCAATGACTTCCGTCAGATTTTCAAGAATGGTCTGTTCGCGGAACAACAGTTCCGTCATTTCCAGCCGATCCTCCTCGCCGTAACCGCCATATTTTAAATCGTTGGTCAGATTTTCGATCGACCGTTCTTTTTTGCCGACCTGTTTGGAGATCAGGCTTAGAAAATCAGCGAGATCAGCGCTGGTAAAATCGCCGATCCCGACGATCTCATTTAACAGCGTGTAGGCTTCTTCAGCATTGGTTGCCGCGGTGACTAACATATTTTATCTCCTTTATTAATTGACTTAAATCGAATAAATTTAAGTATAAAGCAAATATTGCCTTTTATTTCATTATAATCGTTTTCGCATCCGGTTACAATATCATCAGAACATGAAAACGATTTTTGCGAGGTAGTTATGAGCGATGAAAAGAAGGATTGTGTCGATTATCAGCGGCTGGGGCAGCGGGTCCGGCGGGCGAGGATAAGATTAAATCTGACACAGGAGGTCCTGGCTGAAAAAGTCGGCGTATCCATTCCGACGATCAGCCATATTGAAACTGGAACAAACAAGGTCAGTCTGGAGTTGTTTATCAAAATTGCCCGGGCGCTGAACGTGACGCCGGATGAATTGATCATGGACAGCGTACCGAAGCTGACTGCCTTTTATATGAAAGACATTCAGGAGGAATTGAAGGACTGTTCGCCGGCTGAATATCAGTTTCTGACGTCGATGCTTTCCAGCATGAAAGCGGCGCTGCGCCATTATCCGCGGGATGATGAGGAATAATCAGATTCTGTTTGGCAGCTGAAGCATAACCGATCTGTTGGGCATTGCCGTTGGTTGCCGAACGCGGCGGCTCAATCGGGTTTTTGAACATTTTGACTTCCCTTGCGATCAGGGACAGGCAAAAGAATAACGAGAATTTCGAAGAAATCATGAAAAACAACTCTGCCAGGCGGCATGCCGTCCATTTTGGCATATCATGAAATTGTCGCCCTGGCATGAAAATTAAAAACGCCAGGTCCGCCATTTTTGTAATTGGGGATAATCTTGTCGCCGCAACAAAGAAAAAGCTAAGCAGGCATGATAAATCGACGCGACTTGATCTTAACGAGAAATAGTTATCCAGAAATCAATCAAGGAATCCTTTTTCCATAGAAAGCGAAGGAGATGAGATTTTCAGGCTGGATAAGCTGATCTTCAGTCTGTTTATTGACAGCTTCCAGAGGGAAGCAGAAGTTAAAGCGGAAGAAGCATAAACGAAAGCGGCGCAATACTTTCCTGAATGTTAAAAAGTTTGTTACATGGAATGCAACAGCGAACTGAAAGAGAACTAAAATATTGTATTTGTAAAATATTATAGCTTAAATGGTATAAAAACTAACAAGGTCAATAGTAAAAGTAAATGCAGGTAAAGAAGAAAATGTGTATCGGGGCAGAGCAAAAGGAGAAACAGAGTAAAAGGAAACAAAAAAAGAGCCAGATAATGAGGGAAAA
>NZ_CFQZWI010000099.1:0-10365 GCF_986127675.1 Holdemania sp.
ACAAAAGGCCCTTATAGGGCCAGAGGATACCACCCGTTTTACGGGTGGTTTTGATGAAGAAGCAACGAAAATGGAATCGGCTGCAGGGAATCGCCGCAATCGCGGGCGTACTTTTGCTTGTGCTGGCGGCTTTGGATTTTCTTCCGGCGGTCAACGCGCTATTGAAAAGCGGCGACGAACAGGCGATCCGGCTGTACTTTCGCGCGCTGGGGCTGAAGGGCGTGTTGTTTCTGATTTTGCTTCAGGCGGTGCAGGTGATCACGTCGCTGATTCCCGCGCTGTCGCTGCAGGCGGCGGCCGGCGCCAGTTATGGGCCTTTGTTGGGGACGATCATAATTCTGACCGGGATGGTTTTGGGCAACGGCGTTGTCTATCTGTTTGCGGAAAAACTGCTCGGCCAGCTGTCGCCAAAGGCGAAGATCACGCGGATGCTGGAACGTTTCTGTCACTGGCTGGCGGGGAAAAACAAAGAACTCTATTGCTTTTTAATGTTTCTTCTGCCGGTCCTGCCCAATCTGGTCAAGCCCTATCTGGCGGCGGTGTCGGACGTCCGCTGGCCGGTTTTTCTGTTTTCCTGCGCACTCGGCTCAATCATTCCGGTGCTGGCCGGTTCGCTGATCGGAAACTTTCTGATTGAAGGCAGGATGCGGGAAGCGATGATGGTTGCCCTTGCCGCCGTCCTCGCCGCGCTGGCGGCCGCCTGGATCCAGAAACGCCGCGCTGATCGTGGGAGTGAATCGGGAAAATGAATGAGAAATGGACAATCAAACAAGATTGTCCGCTTTCATGAAACTGGAAATTTGTGTATAATAAAGCCATTGCGAAAGGAATCTGACGATGAAAAAAACATACTTCTTTGATTTGGACGGCACGCTGCTGCCGATGGATCAGGATCAATTTGTCCACAGTTATTTTTCCCGCCTGGCGAAGAAAATGGCGGGGAAGATCGACCCGAAGCAGCTGGTTGATACGATATGGAAAGGCACCGGCGCAATGGTGACCAACGATGGCCGGGCTACCAATGAACAGGTGTTCTGGCAGGTGTTTGATCGCCTGACCGGCTTGCATCATGAAACGCTGGAGGATGAATTCCTCGACTACTACCGCAACGAATTCAACGAAGCGGTCGAAGCCTGCGCGCCGACGCCGCTGGCGAATAAGATTGTAAAACGGTTTAAAGAAAAAGGTTATACGTTAGTGCTGGCGACCAACCCGATCTTTCCGCGGATCGCTACGGAAAACCGGATCCGCTGGGCCGGATTGGATAAAAACGACTTTGACTGGATCACAACCTTTGAGGTTTGCCGCTATTGCAAGCCGAATCCGAAATATTATGAAGAAATTCTCACCCACTTGAATCTGGATCCCAAGCAGTGCGTCATGATCGGCAACGACGTTAAGGAAGACATGACGGCCCGTTCGCTGGGGATGGAAGGCTGGCTAATCACCGACTGTTTGTTAAACACGGAAAACCTGCCGGTGGAATGCGAGTTTGAAGGCACGCTGGCTAAGCTGCAGGAAAAAATTGAAACGCTGGAATAAAATAAAAAAAGTCTAGAACAGACGCAGCTGCCGTTCAGACTTTTTTTTCGTTATGAGTTGATCGTCAGGCTGCAGATGACCGATCAGCAGCGTGGATTCAGGATCGTGCCGGGCTTGCCGCGAGGCGATCTGCGCTTCGTCAAAGTTGGCGTAGCAATAGCGGCAATGGTGGGCGCAGCAGTTGTATTCGCCCAAATCCGTGACCTGCAGGCAATGACAATGCGCCCGCGCCTGGGTCAGCGGATATTCCAACGTTTTCCCGGTCAGCTCCCGCAGCCATTCTGCGTCGATGCAGCTGCGGTTTTCAATGCCGGCGCTGCGCAGATCCAGATTCTCGGCGCACAGCTGCAGACGCATTCCATAACGGCTGCCGATGTCAGCCAGCCGGCATGCCAGAGCTGTAAATCGCGGCAGCGAATCCGGCTGCCAGTTCAGCTCGCGCTGATGCTTCAGGGTATTTTTATAGAAGTCGAGATGACTGATGATGACCTGCGTGCAGGAACCTGCCAGCTGCTGGCAGCAGCGCTCAAACGCCCGGCAATGAAACGCTTCGTCATAACGTTCGGATAAGAAAATCGGATCATACCGCAAAATCATGTGGGAAGGGCCAAGCTTGCGGGCGAGTTGCCGGAAGCTGTCCAGAACCTGCCGCTTATCCGACAAGCCCGGTTCGATCTCTGGGCCATAGGGCGTCACCGTGATCTGAAAACCGACCGCATAGTCACGGAAGACGTCCATCTTATCCAGCATCGGCGTTGGATTCTTGGTCATGAAGATGACCGCGTCGACCTGACCGGGCGAACAATCCACGCGCAGCACCTGCCGGGGCGCGAACGGATTGCGGATATCGACGAGGCCGGCCTGGAATCGATTCACAAGCCAGTCACTGTAAAATGCGCACAGATCGGTGCGCTGGGAACAACATAAAAGCATGCCGCCAGCCTCCTTTTCCGGTTTAATATATCACAAAGACATTAAAAAAGGCAGTCCTGTGACTGCCGGAAAGACAGCTTGTGAGAGCGAAGCGCCGGATCAAAGCAGATACGGCAGAAAGAGCGTCGCCAGTCCGAGAAAGAAGAAGAATCCCAGGACGTCGGTGACCGTCGTCACGAAGACGGAGGAGGCCAGCGCCGGATCGACGTTGATTTTCTTGAGGATGACCGGCACGGCGTAACCTGCGATTGTCGCAAACGCCATGTTCAGCAGCATCGCCAGCCCGACGACCAGTCCGAAAATCGGATTCTGCTGCATGACGCCGCAGAGCAAGGCGACGACCAGACCGATGCTGACGCCGCTGAGAATACCCACGCCGAACTCCTTGAAGAAGACCCGCCTGGCGTTGTCGCCGGTTAACTCGCCCAATGCGATGCCGCGGACGACGATCGTTAACGATTGGGTGCCGGCGTTGCCGCCCATTCCGGCGATAATCGGGTTGACCGCCGCCAGCGCGACGACCTTTTCGATTGTGCCGGAGAAGACGGCGACGACGGAAGAGGCCAGAAACGCTGTAAGCAGATTGATAAACAACCACGGCAGACGGCTTTTCAACGATTCGATCAGACTGCCGTCGACTTTTTCTTCCTCATTGATCTGCGCCAGTCGGTGGATATCTTCCGTGTTTTCTTCTTCAATGATGTCCATGACGTCGTCAACGGTGATGACGCCGAGAATGTGATCCTGCTCGTCCACAACCGGCATCATCAGGAAGCTGTACTTGCTGAATATCCGCGCGACTTCTTCCTGATCGGTCGAGGCCGGCACGGAGATGACGTTCGGATTGGCGATGTCGCGGATCTGCGTGTCAAAGCTGTGAGCGACGATTTCCCGCAGGGAAACGACTCCGGTCAGCACGTTGCTTTGATCGACGACGTACAGGTAGTACGCCATTTCCGCGTCCTGCGCCGCCTTTTGCAGATATTCCAACGTCTGCAGCACGCTCATGTGCTGGGATAGACTGATAAACTCCGTCGCCATCAATCCGCCGGCAGTATCGGCATCGTAGCTCAACAGCTCGCGGACCTCCTGGCGGTCTTCGATGTTCATCTTGCTTAAGACGTCTTCCGATTCCGCCTCGTCCAGAACGGAAACCAGGTCGGTAATTTCATCGGACGACATTTCTTCGAGGATGACCATCTGCTCGGTATCGGAGAAATGCGACAACAAGCCATATTTCTCCTCATCTTCTTCCTCATCGACAATTTCGGCGAGGATGTCCGAAGGCAGACGTTTCATGATGACGTCTTCGTCATCTTTGTATTCATGAATGACTTCCAGAATGTCAACCGGGTGGATAAACTCGATCATCTCTGCCAGCTGATCATCCGTGGCGTGCAGCAGAAAATTCCGCAGTTCTTCTTTACTGATTTCTAATTTCATACGATCTCCTTGATCCGGAAGAACCGGCGCTGTGCGTAAAAAAGCGTCGTCCAGGTCAATCTGCCGCCGGATCATGCCGGCGCGGCGTTAAAGTCTGACGGACTGGCTGGACTGCGTTTTCAATGCTTTCATTATAGTCTTATTTCCCCCGTCAAAACAACTGTTCACGCAGTTATTTTCAGGGAAATTTGAAGGTGATCAACACGAAAGCGTTGTTCGGTCATGTGAAGGTGTTGACAAAGTGAGGGGAAGTCTGTACAATGAAACCGAACATGTTCTGTTTTGAGTCAGAGAATCCAGAGGGAGGATAAAAAATGAGCATCAGAAAAGCAATCACCGCGGTTCTGGCGTTGTCGATCACTTTCAGCGCTGCCGGCTGCGGTTCACCAAAATCAGAAGCGGCGCCAGCTTCGCCGCTGTTGGCAGTCAAAGACGGAACTTATCCGGGAACAGGCGAAGGCCACGGCGGAACGCTCGCCGTTCAGGTTGAGGTCAAAGACCATAAAATCACCGCGGTAACGGTCGGCGACCATCAGGAAACTGCCGGGATCTGCGATGCGGCGCTGGAAAAAATGCCAGCTCGGATTATGGAGACGCAGTCGTTGGGCGTCGATACCGTGACCGGGGCGACGGAAACATCCAACGCGATCCTGCAGGCATGCGAAGCCGCTCTGGGGGCGGCGGGCGCGGACATTGACGCACTGAATGTCAAAGCGGAAACCACCGCGAAGGAAGAAAAAATTGAAAAAGACGTCGATGTCGTGATCGTTGGCGGCGGCGTGGCCGGATTGTCGGCCGCGGTTGAAGCTTCGGCGGCGTCAAAATCCGTACTGCTGATTGAAAAAATGGGCGTGCTGGGCGGCAGCACCAGTCTGTCCGGGGGCAAGCTTCTGGCTGCGGACAGCGTATTCCAGCGCGAACAGGGGATTGAGGACAGCCCCAAATTGTTCTCTGATTTTCTGATCGAGCTGGGCCAGCATCATGTCGATGAAGACAAACTGAAAATGATTGCGGAACGTTCCAGCGCCAATGTTGACTGGCTGATTGAAAACGGCGTGGAATTTTCCGATCAGATCGACACGCCAAACCCGAGAATGCAGCCCAACCGCGGCTTGAACGCAGCCGCGGGCAGCGGCGCCGGGTTTATTCTGCCGCTGCAGAAAAAAGCTGAGGAAGCGGGCGTGGAAATCATGACCGAAACCCGCGGCGAAAAACTGATCGTGAATGAACAAGGCGAGGTTGTCGGCGTAGAAGCCACGCAATCGACGGGCACCTCCGTGCTCATCCATGCGGAGGCCGTGATTCTGGCGAGCGGCGGTTATGATCGCAATCCGGAATTAAAAAAAGAATATTCGCCGACCTATGCGGATTCCATTACCAATGTCGGCGCAGGCAATGAAGGCGACGGCTTGCTGATGGCGCGGGAAATCGGCGCGCAGATCGTCGGCAACGACAGCGCGATCGCACAGATTCTGCCGTTTGGCGCGGCGATGCAGGACTTATTTACTTATGCCGGGCTGTTTGTCAGTCTGGACGGCCAGCGGTTTATGGACGAATCGCTGCCGCGCCCGGCCCGGACGCCGGTCGTCCTGGCGCAAACCGGTCAGCCGAAATATTTCATTCTGCTGGATGCGGCCCGGGCAACGGAGAATGTTCAGGCCGCCGTGGACGCCGGCACTGCGTATTCCGGCGCAAGCTTGGAAGAACTGGCAGCCGCTGCCGGGATGGATCCGGGGAAACTCACGCAGACGGTTCAGCGGTATAATGAACTCTGCGCGGCCGGTAACGATGAAGACTTTAACAAAAACGCCGACTTGATGCAGCCGGTCGAGGAAGGCCCGTACTATGCGGTTTTATGTACGATGAACACGTCCGGAACCTTTGCTGGTCCGCTGACGACGATGGATGCCGAAGTTGTGAACGGACAAAATCAGGTAATTCCGGGATTATATGCCGCCGGCGAAGTCAGCAGCGGCGATCTGTTCTATAAGGAATATCCAGGCAGCGGCACTGCGATTCAATCGTTTATTACAATGGGCCGGATCGCGGGGCAGCAGGCCGCCCAATACGCTTTGGAAAAAACGAAATAAAGACCGCGCGTAAGTCATAACAAAAGTGAAGCCTTTTTCCTGTAAGGAAGCCGCTTCACTTTTTTTGATTGTGCTCTGGTTAAGCCGCAATCAGCGTGATCAGGTGATTCACCTGCTTCATCAGCTGCTCGCCGACAGGATAATTGCCGTTTTCCATGCAATAGCGGATTGAATTGCCAAGGATCAGCGTAAAAAGATGATCCAGCACCTCCTGGGCGGCGTACTCCGGCTTCATCTGTCCTTTTTCCGCAGCCCGGATTAAAAGCTCCCGCACGATCTGACGGTATTGCGACAGACTGTCTGACTGATAATGTGTGATGTTGTAAGCATATAGAAACTGCAGGCGATCCAACGACGTTTCTTCCAAGAATGAAATTTGAAAACGAACGTAAGCCCGCAGGTTTTCCCATTCGTCGGCACTTGTCAGATTCAATCGCTCGTTTTCCCGCGCCCGCTGGGCGTTGCTGCGGAATAATTCGACGATCACGTCTTCCTTTGCCTGAAAATAATGATAGAAGCTGCCGATGGAAACCCCCGCCTGTTCGCAGATTCCGCGGATTGTGATCTCCGAAAAGGCCCCGTCGGCGATCAGCTGCCGCACCTGTTCTAAAATTTTCTCTTTGTTTGACTTCTTTTTCATGGGTTTATTATACCACAAGCTGCTTTTTTTGGATTCCCCCGGATTGCAAGGTTTTTTACGTCATGTTTATTAGGAGTGACAACAGGATAGCCCACGAATCGCTGTGAGCGTGATCACAAGAAAAGTGGACGCTGGACAAGAATGCCCACCTCGCAAGTTGTATTTAACCATCCTGACCGGGACAAACCGGCCAAATAAAAACTTCATCGGGTATCCGATGAAGCTTCCTCAGCTTTGCGTTTTAAATCAGCCTGCCGTTTTTCATAAGAATAAAGACAGCCGCAGTAATCCTGCCGGTACAGCTGATGCAGCCGCGACAGCTCCTGTCCCCGGTCGATGCCCTTTTTCTTTTTGAAATCCGAATAGAAATACGGGACGTCCGGGTATTTGTGCGACAGCTGCCGGCCGATTTCGTTTAATTTCTGACTGTCCTTCTGCCGGCTGATCGTCATGACAGTCGTAAAATAATCGAAGTGATGCTCGCTGGCGTACCGGTAAGCTTCGTCCATTCGCAGACCATAGCACAGAAAGCAGCGGACCGCTCCCTCCGGCTGATCCTTCAGAACGGATAACCGTGCGGTAAATTCCTCGTTTTGATAAGGCGGGACGATCAAGCTGACCGGATGGGGCAGCGTTGGATTCACCTCGTTCAGGTATCGTTTTAATTCATTCAGCCGGCGCTGATATTCCGCCGCCGGATAAATGTTGGAGTTGTTGTAATAAATCGTAACTTCAAACACGCCGCTGAGAAATTCCAGCGGAAACGCGCTGCACGGCGCGCAGCAGGCATGCATCAGCAGCCGCGGATGCCGGCCTTCCGCCTCGATCCGCGCCATTTCCTCCACGCTCATTTTCCAATAGTTGATCTTCGGTTTGGAACTTGCCGGTCGTTTATTCTGTTCCATAAGCTATTCGATGAACATACTGTCGCCGAACGAGAAGAAGCGGTATTTCTCGTCGATCGCCGCCTGATAAGCCGTCATGATCTGTTCTTTGGTCGCAAACGCGCTCACAAGCATGACCAACGTCGACTTCGGCAGATGGAAATTGGTGATCAAACCGTCGATCGCTTTGAATTGATAACCAGGGAAAATGAAAATATCGGTATCTTCATGACACTCGCGGAACTTGCCATACTTGCTCATGATCGCTTCCAATGTCCGGCAGCTGGTCGTACCGACCGCGATAATCCGCCGGCCTTCCGCTTTTGCCTGATTCAGCCGGTCCGCCGTGGCCTGATCCATCATGAAGAATTCCGAATGCATGTGATGATCGGCGATATCCTCAGTATCCATCGGCCGGAACGTGCCTAAACCGACATGCAGCGTGATATCCTCAACCTCGACGCCTTTGGCTTTCAGCTGATCGAACAGCTCCGGCGTAAAATGCAGACCGGCTGTCGGCGCCGCGGCGGAACCTTTGACCTTGGCGTAAACCGTCTGATAACGCTCAGGATCCTCCAGCTTTTCCTTGATGTACGGCGGCAGTGGAACATTGCCCAGTTTTTCCAGAATTTCATAGAAAATACCGTCGTAGATCATCCGGAACTGACGCAGCCCTTTTTCGCCGATCCCGATGCATTCGGCTTTCAGCTCGCCTTCGTTAAACGAGATGATAGTGCCCAGCTTGACCACTTTGGCGTTGCCGACCAGACATTCCCACTCGTCGCCTTCCTGCCGCAAAAGCAGCAGTTCGACGTGCGCGCCGGTTTCCTCTTTCGTGCCGAACAGCCGGGCTGGAATGACGCGCGTGTTGTTGCGCACCAGCACGTCGCCCGGTTTTAAATAATCGACGATATCGTAGAAATGGCGATGTTCAATCGCGCCGGTGGAACGATGCAGGACTAACAACCGCGACGCTGACCGCTTCGCCAGCGGCGTCTGCGCGATCAGCTCCTGCGGCAGCTCAAAATCAAATTCACTTGTTTTCATATCAGAACCCCCTCGAGTCCACGCTGTTCAGATTATATTTCTTAAACAGCTCTGCTTTGAAATCACCGAAGCGGTCTTCCCGGATCGCTTTTCTGGCCTGTTCCGTCAGACTTAACAAAAACCGCAGATTGTGAATCGACATCAGGCGGCTGCCCAGCCCTTCGTTGCAGCGGAACAAGTGCCGCAGATACGCGCGGCTGTAATTTTTGCAGGTGTAGCAGTCGCATTCCGGATCCAACGGTCCGAAATCTTCTTCATATTCCTGCTTTTTGATGTTAACCCGGCCCTGGGAAGTCATCAAGGTGCCATGCCGGGCAATCCGTGTCGGCAGCACGCAGTCGAACATATCGACATTGCGCAGAATACCTTCCAGAATCGCGTCGACCGAGCCGACGCCCATCAGATAGCGCGGCTTCTCCCACGGCAGATACTTGACGCTGTAATCGATCATCTTATACATCGTTTCCTTGGATTCACCGACGGACGTACCGCCGATCGAATACCCCGGGAAATCCATCTCCGCCAGCGTTTTAGCGCACATCTCGCGCAGATCCTGATACTCTCCACCCTGGACGATGCCGAACAACGCCTGTTCCTCCGGACGCTGATGTGCATCTTTTCCCCGCTTGGCCCAACGCAGCGTTCGCTCCACGCTGTTTTTCATGTAATCATAGGAGCAGGGATACGGAGCGCACTCATCAAAGCTCATGATGATATCCGCGCCGATCTTGTTCTGAATCTGAATGGATTTTTCCGGACTCAAAAATAAGGTAGAGCCGTCAAGATGACTCTTGAAGGTTACGCCTTCTTCCTTGATCTTGCGTCGATCCGCCAGCGAAAAGACCTGGAATCCGCCGCTGTCCGTCAGCATCGGCCCGGAATAGTTCATGAATTTCTGGACGCCGCCGGCTTTATCGACAATGTCTTCGCCCGGCCGCAGCCACAAGTGGTAGGTGTTGGCCAGAATAACGCCGGCCCCCAATGCCTTGATTTCCTCCGGCGACAGAAACTTGACAGTCGCCAAGGTGCCGACAGGCATAAACATCGGCGTTTCTACATCGCCATGCGGCGTGTGCAGGATGCCGCAGCGGGCGCCTGACTGTTTGCACACATGGGTAATCTCAAATCGAATTGCACTCATATATTTTTCACCGCCACTATTCTACCATAAAAGCCCCTTCCCTGAAAGAAAAAGCCGGAATAAGCTGAATCCCGCCGGCATAAGTCTAAAGAAAGAGGAGGCCTGGAATATGGAAGAAAACAAAGAAGAAATTCAATGGATCAGCAAGATTCGCCGGCATTTTCATCTGCGAATCGAAATTTACAACCGCCGCAAGACGATCAAGCAATGTAAAAAGGAGGTCCTTCAAACGACGCTGCAGTTAGGGAAGGTGACGTACCAATGCTTTCTGAATCAAAAGGAAAGCGAGGAGATCGCCGCACTGTCATCGCTGATCCGGCAGCGGCTGGCGACGATCGAAGAATTGGAGCAGCAGATCCGGCAGCTGAAGCAGGGGGAGGAAGAACAGGATTTTCTGGACGCGATGTTTTAACCAAAACGCTGAAACTGAATTAAATTAACCGATGAGACTCTATCCGCTGTCTGAAAACGGAGCGGGATAAAAGAAGGTCCGCGGAAAGTGTAAAGAAGAAAAGGGAAAAATGATAACCAACGCGTTCATCCTATTATATAGGAAAGTGTTGCTTCTGAAAGTCCCGCTTGGAAATTAACTGATTGATATTTATTACAAGGAAGAATTAAGCGAGGGTAAATCCATCCTCTTGC
>NZ_CFQZWI010000100.1:0-10333 GCF_986127675.1 Holdemania sp.
TCCCTACACGACGCTCTTCCGATCTGTTCTGTCAGGATGGCCATAATGACGGTGTTCTGACGTTTCATGCGATGGAAGTCATCGTCAATGGTCCGGATCCGGCAATACTCTTTCACTTGTTGACCATTCAGATGATAGACACCGTCGTCGCCGTCAATTTGTAAATCACGAATCTTTTGATGCGTTTCTTCGGCTGTCAGATAAAGATCAATTCCACCGACTAAATCGACCAACTTTACCGTTGCTTCAAAGCTGAATCCAACAAATTGCGTAATATCCATATCAAAATTCAAATTGATCGTCTGAATCGCTAACTCAGGACCTCCGCGCCAATGGGCGTGATTCAACTTATCATAATCATTATAAGGTTCAGGAAGATAGACTAGAGTATCTCGTTGTAATGAAGTGATTTTAATTTTCTTCGCGTTAAAATCTAAAGAGACAATCTTTGTCGCGTCGGACCGCTGCATTTCAGTATCAGTCCACTCGTTCCAATCCTGATTGTCGGAACCGAATAAAGCAATATTCACAATTTTATGATCCTGAACTTGATCTTTAACTTCCTGATTTACCATTGCTTGTTCATCGGTCAGTTTCTTTGAACGGTTAGTCTTGTTTAATAAAGAATCTACATACAAATTTCCGCTGATGCCAATCACAGCGATTAGACCTATTAACGTACCCGCTACAATCAACAAAATCTTTGTTTTGTTTCTTTTCTGTTTTTTCTTCAATTTTGTCACATCCTTGTCGATTAATAAAAAAAGGTAGGCTTCGCCACCTCAAGCTACCGATGAGTTTGTAAAAAATAACCATGAAACTGAATTGGAAGTGCCCATGCAACTATCCAAATCAAATTCAATCATTTTGTTTAACAATCAATCCCAAGTAAAGCAACATCAACTGGCCGCAGATCTGAAACTGAACCTGCGCGGTTCGCTGATGCCGGTCAATCTTCTTTATCCGCGATTCCATCCCTTGCAAAGGTCCGGATTCGACAATTAATTGCTTCTCATTTAAGACGCCGGTTGAAATTGGAATTACATGCTGTTCATTCATTAATGAATTCAGGAAAAGCCGTTCATCTTCCTGGAGGGAGAAATACTCTTTTTCTTCTAAATGAATCCGCTGGGATAAATCGGAATGCTGAGAAAGCCATTCGTTAAACTGTTTTGTAAATTCGGCTTGAGGAAAATTACTGACAATCATGATCGTTCCCGGAAATAACAGACGCTCTACCCAGGTCACCAATACCTGCTTTTTAAAATAACGTTGTTTCTTGGGTAGGAAAGCTTCGAAAGGTGAGCTTTTCATCAATTCCAGGACATCTTCTTCATGATGCTTTTCAACTTCAACAAAATACCAACGCATCACATTGCCCCCTTTCTTAAAAGGACAATCCGCAACGTTTTCAACAGAATCTTGAAATCCCACAACAGATACCAGTTTTCGACATATTCTTTATCCAGTTCGCAGCGGTCGTGGAAGCTGAGATCACTTCGCCCCCGGACTTGCCACAACCCACCCAAGCCAGGTTTGACCTGAATAATCTGATTATAATATTCACCCATATCTTCTTTCTCCCGCGGCAGATAAGGACGGGGCCCAATCAACGTCATTTCGCCCTTCAGAACGTTGATTAACTGCGGGAATTCATCGAGCGACGTCTTTCTAAGAAATTCTCCCGCGGCGGTGATGCGCGGATCCTTTCTTAATTTTTTATGTATTGTATATTCTTCCCGGATCTTGGGATCCGTCTTCATCAACTGTTCAAGGACGGCTTCTGCATTTGGAATCATCGATCGAAATTTGATCATTTCAAACGATTTGCCATCCTTGCCAATTCGCGTCTGTTTAAAGAACACCGGATCATAATCGCCTTCCAGATGATTTTTATGGCGGACATAGAAGTAAAGTGGAATCAGAAGCAGACATCCGACAATTCCCGCCAGGATATCGATGAGACGCTTAATCCCTTTGCTGATCCATTTTTTAATTGATAATGATACCGATATCCTTGTTCTAAGCTCGATGCTTTCCCCTTTGGTCATGCTGCTCCCCCTCTCTCGATGGGAATCAGTTCATAAAAAAAGAACTGCTTCCTTCGCCCCCTGCGAAATCTCTAACAGTCGCTAACCGTCAGATAATATACACTATTATTGACATGAGGAAATAAGCCATTTATAATGAGACATGTATTAAAAATAAACGATTTTATCAGTTTTTTTCATTCAATTTTGATTGTCAAAAAAAGTGTGATTTTTTTGCCATAAAAAAGGGTTTAAATGTAATCAACTGTTAAATTTATGTCCTAAACAGTTATTCATAAGAGCTTTTATAACAAAGTAAATCCTAACAAAAACACAAAAAAAGACTCAGAAAAATATACTGAAGTCTCATATAACGCGCTCTAACCTTGAACTAATTCATTCTGAATTTCAACGCGATCGGATTATGAGCAGAATACCGATAGTCCTTCTAGATATTCTCCGCTGTCGCCATAAGATTATCCGAAACTAAGAATTCGTCGACAATTACCTGGTACATGGCACCCGCGTCTCAAACGGAATAACCGCGCCACGGCAAGCCGCAGTTTCATCGACGTTATCTACCCGAACAAAGTGATACCCCTCTGCCAGAACTGCAGTGTTCATCACAAAAATCCAATCCGGAACCTGCTTGTGGGAAGGAAAGAAATCCAGCGTATCGGTGATATTGTGATTGAAATCACCTCTCGCGATCATATAATTTCTCTGTTCGCGCTCCTGGATCAGCACCTGGTTGAGCAAAGCCAACTGCTTCATGTGAAATTCACATCGACTTCCTGCAAGAATATAAAATCCGGCGATGATTGTTGGATCAGAGCGAGCCTGCCCTGCGTATTCGCAATCACCGCTTCCCTGCTTAAAGCCCGGCCATGCTTTCCCCGCGTCGCTTTCCCGTCTTTCATCTTTCCAGTATCCATAAAAAAAATAGTCGACAGAATACGCTCCAAAGCCGAGATTGTACGTCATCAGCGTATACTCCTGATCAGCATCAAGCCGCGCCGGCGGACTGTTCACCGTCTCCACGCTTTGAAAATCCGCGATCCGGTAACCATTGATCTGCATGAAAATCCCATAGCCAACGATCAAAGCGATCAGTCCGGCGATCACCACGCCGACACCTTTTACAATCTTTTTCAATGTCCCGCACTCCTTCCGCAAAAAACAAAAGAAGGAAAAACATGAAGTCCTTCCCTCTTTGCTTTATCTTTTAACAACTGTCTTATTTGAAACGTTCTTTTTTGGAATACGTCGTATGAAGCAGCTCATGCGCCAGCGGACTTCCCGGTTCTTTCAGGAATTGATCATACAGCGCGATGATCTGCGGATTCTCATGCGATTTACGCACGCTCTGTAGCGCATCCTCATCATATAACGCCTTTGCCCGTTCCTTCTTCCAGTCAATCGGCTTAAAGCCGTTGCGGATCGACGCGTTGATAATCGGCTGACCGCCGCCGTTGATGCAGCCGCCCGGGCAGCCCATGATCTCGATGAAATGATACGGCGAGGTGCCGGCGCGGATTTCATCCAGCAGCGGCTTGGCACAGCTCATACTGGAAGCGACCGCGACTTTAACCTGCATCCCCGCGACCTCCAGCTCCGCCGTCTTCACACCTTCCATACCCCGGACAACCGTGAAGTCCAGACTATCCAGTGGTTTGTTTTCCAGCGTTTCCTTGACGGTTCTTAACGCCGCTTCCATGACCCCGCCGCTGGCGCCGAAGATCACGCCAGCTCCGGAATATTGTCCGAACATATCCTGGTCAAAATCTTCATCGGGCAGATTCTCAAAATTGATTCCATACATCTTGATCAACCGCCCTAATTCTCTCGTCGTCAGGACAACGTCCACATCCGCCAAGCCATCCTTGCGCATTTCCGGGCGGACGACCTCCGCCTTCTTCGCGGTGCACGGCATGATGGAAACGACCGTGATCTTGCGCGGATCCAGATTATGCGTCTGCGCGTAATAAGATTTCAGAATCGCGCCGAACATCATGTGCGGCGACTTGCAGGAACTCAAATGCTCCAGCAGATCCGGATATTCAAATTCACAATACCGGATCCAGCCTGGCGAACAGCTTGTGATCATCGGCAGCACACCCTGATGCTGGACGCGCTCAATGAACTCATGGCCTTCTTCCATGATCGTCAGATCTGCGGCATAGTTGGTATCATAGACGCGGTCAAACCCGATCCGTCGCAGCGCCGCGGCCATCTTTCCGGTAACGCGCGTGCCGATCGGCTGGCCGAACTCCTCACCTAACGCCGCGCGTACTGCCGGGGCCGTCTGGACGATGACATGCTGCTTAGGATCGTTCAGTGCTTCAATGACGCGGTGAATGTCTTCTTTTTCAAACAAAGCGCCGACCGGGCAGGCGTTGACGCATTGGCCGCACTGCATGCAGTTGACGTCGTTGAAGCTCTTATCAAAGACCGGTGCGACCTTGGTGTTGAAGCCGCGGTTAATAAAGCTCAGAATGCCCAGGCCCTGAACCTTCTTGCAGGTTTCAATGCAGCGTCCGCACAGCACGCACTTGGACGTGTCGCGGACGATCCCTAGCGCAACCTCGTCAAACGTCGGCGGTGTTTTCTCCCCTTCATAACGCACCTTGCGGATCCCCAGCTGCTGCGCCAGCTTCTGCAGCTCGCAGTTCTGGTTGCGGATGCAGGAAAGGCATTCGCCGCAATGGTTGGACAGAATCAGCTCGACGGTGTGCTTACGCGCTTCCAAAGCCCGTTGGGAATTGGTGAAGACCTCCATCCCCTCACTGACCGGATACACGCACGCGGCGCCCAGGCTTTTCGCGCCTTTGATCTCAACCGTGCAGACACGGCAGGCGCCCGTCTTGTTGACGTCTTTTAAATAACAGAGCGTTGGGATCTGGATGCCTGCAGCCCGCGCCGCTTCCAGAATGGTGGAACCCGGCTCGGCCTGAACCGGAATATTATTGATCTTTAAATTAATTTTCGTCATGTTTCCGCGGCCCTCCTTAATCGCGCTTGACCGCACCGAAGCGGCAGGTCTCCATACAAGCGCCGCACTTGATGCACTTGTCGTGGTCGATCACATATGGTTTCTGGCCCGGAACGCCGCTGATCGCGCCGACCGGACAGTTGCGGGCACACATCGAACATTTGCGGCACTTCTCCGGATCGATCGAGTAATGCAGCAGCTTCTTGCAGACACCGGCCGGGCAGCGTTTTTCTTTGACGTGCGCTTCATATTCGTCGCGGAATAAGCGCAGCGTCGACAGCACCGGATTGGCAGCGGTCTGACCTAAACCGCATAATGCGGTATCTTTGATCATCTTGCCCAGCGTTTCCAGCTCGTCCAGCGTTTCCATCGTTCCACGGCCTTCGCAGATATCCGTCAGCAGTTCCAGCATGCGCTTGGTGCCGACGCGGCACGGCGTACATTTGCCGCACGATTCGTCAACAATAAACTCCATGTAGAAGCGCGCGACGTCGACCATGCAGTTGTCCTCATCCAAAACGATCATTCCGCCGGACCCCATCATCGAGCCCAAAGCGATCAGATTGTCAAAGTCAATCGGCGTATCCAAATCCTCGACGGTCAAACAGCCGCCGCTTGGGCCGCCGGTCTGCACCGCTTTGAACTTCTTGCCGTTCGGGCAGCCGCCGCCGATTTCATAAATCACCTCGCGCAGCGTCGTGCCCATCGGAATCTCAACCAGTCCGGTGTTGACGATTTTACCGCCTAACGCAAAGACCTTGGTACCCTTGGATTTCTCCGTGCCGATCGCATTGAACCAGCCGGAGCCCTTCAGGATGATCTGCGCCACATTGGCATAGGTTTCGACGTTGTTGATAATCGTCGGCTTGCCCCAGACGCCGCTGACCGCCGGGAACGGCGGCTTCGGCACCGGCATGCCACGCTTGCCTTCGATCGACTGGATCAGCGCGGTTTCCTCACCGCAGACAAACGCGCCCGCGCCCAGGCGGATCTCGATATCAAAGCTGAAGTCCGTGCCCAAGATATGCTCGCCGAACAGACCGAGTTCCTTCGCCTGTTCGATCGCAATCTGCAAGCGTTTCACCGCGATCGGGTATTCCGCGCGGATATACACATAACCCTGCTGGGCGCCGATCGCATAGCCCGCGATCGCCATCGCTTCCAAGACGGCATGTGGATCGCCTTCCAAAATCGAACGATCCATAAACGCGCCCGGATCGCCTTCGTCGGCATTGCAGATAACATACTTGTCGCCCGCCGGCTGATCTGCCGCAAACTGCCATTTCACACCGGTCGGGAAGCCCCCGCCGCCGCGGCCGCGCAGGCCGGATTTCTTAATTTCGTCGATCACTTCCTGCGGCTGCATTTCATGCAGCGCTTTCGCCAGCGCTTCATAGCCGTCGCGGGCGATGTATTCGCGGATATTCTCCGGATCGAGCTGACCGCAGTTTTTTAACGCGATCCGCTGCTGCTTGGCATAGAAGCGGATCTTGTCGATATCAAAGATCTTTTCCTGCGTGATTTCGTCAATGTCGTTCATCTCCAGCCGTTTTACCGGCTGCCCGCCGATGAAGTGCTGTTCGATGATCTCGCCGACATCGTCCGGTTTGACATGGCAGTAGAAAATTTTATCGGGATAGACCGCAACGATCGGACCTTTCTGGCACAGGCCGAAACAGCCGGTCTTGATGACGCGGACTTCCTGATCCAGACCGCGGGCGGTTAACTGCTGCTGCATCTGCTCCATGATCAGCGCCGAAGATGACGATGTGCATCCGGTGCCGGCACAGACTAAAACATGCAGCCGTTCCGGCCCCGCAGCGGTCGAAGCTCCCGGATTGCGCAATGCGATTTCCTTCGCCGCGCTCGCCCGGAGTTCGCGAAGTTCATTCCATGATTTCATGTGCTTCTCCTCTTTCTTCTTTTACTGAACGCCAGACTCGGTTTTAATGATCGCTTTGATCCGGTCCTCCAGCGCGGTGGAGCTGGTCGCGTTGCCGTATACCTGATCGTCCAGAATCGCTACCGGCGCTAATCCGCATGCCCCCAGGCAGCGCGTCGCATCGAGCGAAAACAGGCCGTCGGCGCTTGTCTGATTGACCTTCGTTCCGGTCAGATCGCAAATCCGCTGCAGTAAATCCGCCGATCCTTTGACATAACAGGCTGTGCCCATGCACACATTGATGACATGCTTGCCCTTCGGTTCGGTCGTAAACTGCGTATAGAACGTGACGACGCCATACACCTCAGCAGCTGAAACACCTGACGCTGCGGCAATTTTCTCCATTGCTTCAAATGGAATATAGCCCAGCTCTTTCTGGACGTCGTGCAGCATCAGCTTCACCGGTCCCGGCCGGCCGCGATGCCGATCGACGATCCGATCAATAACCTGCACCGACTGTTCGTTGAGTTTCCCCATCCTTTCACCTCCACGTGTTATTTGGGTTTCTATATTGAAAACATCACAGGGATGATTCAACCTTTTTCTGCAGCCAGCTGAACAAGCCGTCCGCCGCAGCGCTGATCAGAATAATCCACAGCGTCCAGGCGAACAGACCCGTCATATCCAGCGCGATCCGCGCCGCATACGACATCTGCCGGCCGATTCCAACTCTCACCTGCGTCAGCACCTCCGCCATGACGCAGACCCGCAAACCTAAGCCGAAGCCGGTTTTCATCGCCGCCAACAGATGCGGCAAAGCCTGCGGAAGACGTACTTTCCAGAAAACAGACACAGATCTTTCCGGGTAGCATCGCAGCACATCCTGCAGCTCGCTGTCCAATAGATCCTGGCTTAACAAAACCGCTGTATAAAAGACCGGGAACAGCACGCAGAAGCTGGTAACCATGACGCTGCCTTCGCTGCCCAGCCAGATCAGGAAAATCATAATGTAGGACAAATTGGGAATCGTTTTGACGATCACCTCGAGCGGTTCGATCAAGCGCCGGATCACCGGCTGCGTCGCCGCCGCAAACCCGCAGACCAACGCGAGGATCAGCGAAATTCCAAAGCCTTTGAGCATCCGCCCCAGAGTGCTCAGCGTCTGCGCGTAGAAAGCCGGCTGCGATACATCCGCAAGCATCCGCCGCGCCACGTCCAGAGGCATCGGGATCAAAATGTCGTTATTGACGCTCAGCGCCAGCAGCTGCCAGAGGATCATCAGGATCACGATCGTAAGGAACTGTTCTTTTTTCAAACCGGCTCGCTGTTTTCTCATGGATTTATTATATCATCAGTCTGAATGAAAACGCTATCTTTATTTCCCATTTTTCGCCCTTTCCCGACCTTGCGAATCCATGCACAAAAAAGGCGGTCAGCTCCGCCCTTTTGCGATATTTTTCACACTTTATCCAGCCTGAAAACAACATGATTACTCGCGCCCAGCATCGCCGGCTTCTCGCACATCGCCCAGTGAAACGCAAGCCATTGCTGAAACTGTTCGGCGCTCAGTGCGTTCACTTTGTCCGCCAGCAGCTCGGCCATGCCGTCCGCGGCAAAAACCTGAGCCGGTTTCCAGCCAAGCGTAGCCAGCCAGCGGAGGACCTGATCCAGCGTCAGAAAAACAAACGGGATATCCGCCACCTTAAACGTGCTGCGGTCATACCGGCCGTTGTCCAGAAAATCCGGATTGTAGACCATCGCTTCCGTTATGAACACCATATCGTTATTGATAAAAGCGAAGAATGCGGATCCGCCAGGTTTCAGCGCGCGCAGCACCTGTTCAAGACAGCGTGTCCGCTGTGCTTCATGCGCAAGATGATAGAGCGGTCCCAAACACAGGACGACGTCGAACGAAGCGGCTTCCAGCATCGTCAGATCGAGGGCATTGCCTTCCAGGATCGTCAGATCCATGGCCGGCCGGCGTTTCGCCTTCATGAGCGCACAGTGCTTTTTTACGGGTTCCACCGCGGTGACCGCATAGCCCTCCTGGGCATAAGCCAGACTGTAGGCTCCGCTTCCAGCTCCTACATCCAGAATCCGCATACCCGGTTTCAGCACTTTCGCAATCTGCATTCTCGTCGTCAACAGTTCAATGCTTCGGGCCGGCGTCGCGGTTAAGCGACGTTCCTCGTCAAAATAATCGTAAATCAGATCCAGATCCATACGCATCCCCCCTTGCCAAGCAAAAACTAATCAGAATAAAGCATTAATCTTCCAGGCTCGCCAACAGCTCGCAAAGCAGGTCGTATGTCCGTTTAAATGACGCCAGGTTCAGCTTTTCCTGCGGTGTATGCGCGCCGCTGGCTTCCGGTACGATCGTCACGATATCAATCCCCGGAATCATCTCGCAGAACACGCCGCATTCCGTGCCGCCATGGCCGGCTTCCGTTTTTAATTCCTTCCCGGTTTTCTGTTGAACCAGGGCCGCCAGCTTCTGCCGCATCGCGCTCTTTTCACAATAATCCCATGCCGGATAACCGTTGGCAAAGCTGCAGGTCCAGCCATACAATCCCGCCAGGATCGTTAGTTCATCGCTCATTTTTTCAATCCAGCTCTTTTGCGCTGAACGCATCGAAATTGTGACGATCAGACTAGATCCGCGCCGCTTGATCGAGGCCAGATTTTCTGAAGCCCAGGTCAGGCCCGGAATCGCCATGCTTTTGGCGCGCAGACCGCTTGGCAGGACGGTGATGAAATTGATGAACGCTTTCGAATCCTGTGCGGAGTAAACCGCGCTGATCGTAGAATCGGCTTCCAATGTAATGGCAACGTCCGGATCGCTGGCCTTCAGCTCCGCCTTTACCTGTTCCGCTACCTGCTCGACGCACTTCTGAACCTTGCGCGAATCCTGGCTGGCGAACCGAATCCAGCAATCGCGCGGAATCGCGTTGTCCTTATTGCCGCCGTCCCAATCCGCGATCCAGACCCCCAGCTCATTTTTGACCAGCTCCCGCAGACAGCGAACCGCGATTTTGTTCGCATTGCCCAGCTCCTTGTCGATATTGGAACCGGAATGTCCGCCTTTCAGTCCGGAAACCGTCAATTTCCAGCCGATGCCTTCCAATTTTTCCTGCGGTCGCACCATCGTCATCGTACAGACTAACCCGCCCGCGGTGGAAACCACGGTTTTATCTTCGCCGCCGCAGTCCATGTTGATCATCCGTTTCGCCGTAAAATAGTCTTTCTTTAACCCTTGCGCGCCATTCAGGCCGATCTCTTCCATCACTGTGAACACGCATTCCAGCGGCGGATGCGGTTTCTGATCCGCTTCCAGAAGCGCCAGCATCATCGCGACACCCACGCCGTCGTCCGCCCCCAGCGTCGTGCCGCGGGCTTTCAGCCAGCCGTCCTCCACATAAGTATTCAACG
>NZ_CFQZWI010000101.1:0-10063 GCF_986127675.1 Holdemania sp.
GTTTTTATGAGACACAATTTCGTGAAGCGTTGGACTCTTTGCCTGAATCATTAAAAAGAGATCTTCTGTTTCAGAGACATCCTTTTATAAGGGGATAGATCGGCACTGGTAAACCAGTCCCGTCTTGGACTCAGCGAAGTCATGATAACAAGATGACCTCAACGCTCTGATCCGGCACTTCGATTGCGGCGATCAGGCTGAAAATCGGATGGCGATGGTCGCCAGATCATTTTCCCAGCGAGTCTGCGGGTATCCATTTGCTTTGAAAGAATCCTTAAGTTTCGTTAAACAAGGTGTTACAATCCGCTGACATGGAAAAAATAAGAAAAAAAGAACCCCAGCCGTCAGACTGGGATTCCTTGGAGGAAACTTGATTTATTTCGCAGCGGCTGCGTTGCGGCCGGCGATCCGTCCGAAGACGGTGATATCGGCGATCGCGCAGGTGCCGACGCGGTTGTTGCCATGGATGCTGCCGGTAACTTCGCCTGCGGCGAACAGACCTGGCATGACATTGCCTTCAGTATCCAGAACTTCTGCATTTTCGTTGATTTCAACGCCGCCCATTGTGTGGTGGACAGAAACGACGCCTTCCAGAATAAACCAAGGGCCTTCCTTCATCGTGACCATGCTGGTGGTACGGCCGAATTCATCGTTGTTGTTTTCGATGCCTTCGTTGTACTTATCCATCGTTTCAACGAGGTTTTCAGCGTTGATGCCGTAGTGTTCCGCGACTTCTTCCAGCGTGTCGGCTTTGAAGAAGACATCGTCTTCCAGGCAGCGGGCATATTCATCGGCGAATTTTTCTTCCAGATTCAGCCGGTCAGCGACTTCCTGATTGTAGATCGCGTAGACTAAACCGCCCTGAGCCAGAATACCTTCAGCACGAACGTCGCGCATTGCAACTTCGTTGACGAAACGCTTGCCGTCTTTGTTGACATAGATCAGACCTTCACCCGACCAGCTTGGTGCTTCGATCCCATAGAAGACGCCGGTGATCGGATTGTTGAACGGATAGAGCTGGATGTGTTCCATATTGATCAGATGAGCGCCGATCTTTTCAGCCATGACGATGCCGTCGCCGACAATCGCCGGGGAGTTCGTCGTTTTAACCGATTCGTCCAGTGTTTCCCAACGTGTGTTGTAATGTTCGCGCATTTCGACGTTCGCGCCGAAACCGCCGGTGGCCAGAACGACGCCATTGTTCGCGGAGATCGTCGCGGTCTGATCGCCCTGAGAGACCTTAACGCCGACAACCTTGCCGGTTTCATCCTGAATCAGTTCTTCAGCCTTGGTGTTCAGCATGATTTCAACGCCGTGACCTTCAGCGTATTCCTTTAACGGATTGATCATGCCCGGGCCTAAATCAATCGGTTCAACGGCACGGGCTACGCTGTGGCCGCCTTCCCAAACGAGGTAATCCTGATATTTGACGCCGATCTCATCGCGCAGCCATTCCGCGGCCGCCGTCGCGTTGTTCGCGACGATATCGACCATTTCCTTCTTCGCGACCTTTCCGCCGCCTTCCCACATTTCCTTCGCCATCAGTTCCGGGCTGTCTTCAATGCCCTGTTCTTCCTGCAGCCAGTTGTTCGGGCAGGCCAGTTCGGCATAGGACAGAATCGTGTTGCCGCCGACATATGGCATTTTTTCAATGACAACGACATTTGCTCCTGCTGCCTGTGCTTCGATCGCTGCAGACAAGCCCGCTCCGCCGGCGCCTAAGACAACGACGTCATAGGTCTTATCTTCTAAAGTAACGGTCGTCTTCGCCGCGCCCTCGCCGCTCATCAGCGCTTCGATATCTGCGCCGGCTTCTGTCAGCGCCGCTTTGACAGCGTCCAGAATCGCGTCGGATGTGTGCGTTGCGCCGGATACCGTGTCGACGTTCAGCGACTGGGATTCAACGATCGAAGCCGGGATGTTGGCGATCGCCGCATCGGAGATGCCGGCCGATTCCTTGTGTTCCGTGACCTCGACCTTTTCAATTTTGTCGGCGCTCAAGGTGACTTCGACGGTAACGTCGCCGTTATTGCCCTGGGCGGTGCCTGTGTAAGTTCCTGCTTTGAATTTGCCTTCGCCGCCTTGATCATTCTTCGGTGCCGAGCTGCACGCAGCCATCGAAGCGATCATCATGACGGAAAGCATCAGTTTAACGATTTTTTTCATAATTTTCCTTCCTCCTGATTCTTATTTTATAGAACCGGCCGAAAGGTTTGAATGGATTATCTTCTGCATTTTTTGTAATATTGTCCATTTGTGCACAAAAACAGATAATTTAAACAAAATTTTTTCAGGGAGTTAACCGAATCCATGAGGGACAGGTGTTCTCATGGCTGTTAATTTCAATCGGATTCTTCTGTTTTTATGCGCTGGATCTTATGATCAACAGGCGGAAAGACGCGGGACGGAATCTATTGGCAGAAAGTTGGAAGAATCTTCAGCGATAGGAGCTTTCAGGAAAGACGATAATCAAATTTCCTGTAAAGCAAAGAGCGTCCCGGCTTTCCATATTCAGTATAACTCAAGAATGGTAATTAAACAACTCTTTTGAGTTTTTTTGACATAAAATAAAACGCCGGGCAATCCGGTCCCGGCGTTTCTATCAACAAACATTTCGTTTTGCGTAATTTTCTTCAACGTTGAGCTTCAGCGTTGAAATCCTTCTTCCTTACGGAGCCCTCATTTTTCTCTAAGGAAGAAGAACCGTGATACAACGGCGGTGAGCAGGGAATCAGAGCTGATCCAATCCCAGCCGTGCGATTTCCGCGTCGATTTGCTGCATTTGAGCATCGCTGAGCTGCCATGTGAACGTATTGAGATTTTCCGCGACATGACGCACGCTGCGTACGCCGACCAACGCGGTGGAGACGAATGCTTTCTGCGTCGACCAGTTGATCGCAACCTGACTGACTGGAACCTGATGTGTCCGGGCAATTTCATCCAGCGTTGCCATCAGCTCCATGACGCGGGGGAAGATCTCCGGCTTAAAGCCCTTATAGAAGGACAGCCGGACATCGTTGGCCGGCCAGTCGGGAACCTCGTGGAACCGGCCGGTCAGAATCCCGCCGCTTAAGGAACCATAGGTCATCGTGTCGATGCCATGTGCGGCACACCATTGCATCAATGGCTTATAACGCTGATCAATCATCGAGAAGGGCGGCTGAACGACGTCGATCTGACCGTATTTCATCGCTTCCTCCAATAACGGCTGATCGCAGTTGGACAAGCCGATATAGCGGATTTTTCCCTGCTGCTTTAAGAAGTTCAGGGCACACATCGTTTCCGCAATCGGCGTGTGCGTATCCGGCCAATGCAGGAAATAAAAATCGACGTAATCGGTCTGGAGGTTGCGCAGCGAGCTGGCCATTTCCTCCATGACCGTACCGAAACGGGCGTCGCGGAATACGCCGCCGGTGAATAAATCATTGTGCGTGCCGAACTTCGTGGAAATTAAAATCTCAGACCGGTTCAGACCCTGGATCGCTTTGCCGACGATCTGTTCCGAGCTGTGGTTGCCATAGTTGGGTGCTGTGTCGATCAGGTTGACGCCGCCCTGGATCATCGCGCGGATTGCTTCGATCGCTTCGGTTTCGCTCATCGCGCCGTTCCAGCGCAGGCTGTCCAGCCCCCAGGTGCCGACGGCCAGCTGACTGACGTCGACGTTGGCGTTTTTAAAATGAGTCATGCGCATAATTTAGATCATCCTTTCATCATTGATGCCGGAAAAAAACGGGAAGTCCCGGGGCAGGGGAGAAACTTAGGGGCTAAGAAAGATCTGAAGAATTTACCACAGCTGTTTATACAGCTCGATCATCGCCTGTTCCGTTATCGGCTTGCGGGTGTTGGCCGGGGAGCCGGAAACGTTGGCGTCATGGGCCATTTTTTCCAGCGAATTCATGAACTGATCCCGATCGACATTCAGCTGCGCCAAGGTTGGCACGTTCAGCCGGGCTAACAGCGCGGACAGATTTTCAATAAACAGATCGGCCGCCTGTTCATCATCCTCACACTGTGTCATATCGCAATAACGCGCCAGATCCGCAAACCGGGCCACTGCGCCATCCTTAACATATTTCATGCAGACTTCCAACAGCACGGCGTTGCTTAAGCCATGCGCGATATGGAACAGCGCGCCGATCGGACGGCTCATGCCATGGACGATCGTTACCGAGGAATTGTTGAAGGCGATCCCGGCTTCCAGCGCCGCCAGCGACATCTGGATCCGGGCTTCCTCATTGTCGCCATGCTCATAGGCATTTGTCAGATTGTTGAAAATCCGCTTGACGGCGCTGAGCGCAAAGGTGTCGGAAAGCGGCTGGGCCAGACGGGAGGTGTAGGCTTCAATCGCGTGGCACAGGGCGTCGATGCCGGTCGCGCTGGTCACGCCCTTGGGCGCGGTCATCGTGAACTGCGGGTCGATGATCGCCAGATCCGGAATCAGACTGCCGCCTTTTAAAAGCATCTTCACGTCGTTTTCCGTGTCGGTGATGATCGTGAACTGGGTTGCTTCCGAACCCGTGCCGGCAGTCGTCGGGATCGCGACCTTCTTCGGCAGCGGCGTTTCCACCGGCTGACCCATGTAGGAATTCAACGGCCGGTTTGGATCGGCGCTCATCATCGCGATCGCCTTCATCGAGTCGATCGGCGAACCGCCGCCCAGCGCGATCAAGAAGTCGCAGTGTTCCGCCTGATATTGCTTCAAGCCGTCGATGATCATCGTATCGCATGGCTCACTGTTGATTTGAGCATAAATCGAATATCCGACATGATGCTGATTCAGCACTCTCAGCACCTTGTCCAGATTGCCGAGCTTGATCATCATCGAATCGGTGACGATCAGCGCCTTTTTGCCTAACGCGGCCAATGCGGGACCGGCCATTTCCAGAGCGCTTGAACCGTTGATGATTTTAGCGGGTGTTAAAAATAGATTTGCCATTGTCGTTCCTCCTTATTTGATCATGTAGCCGCGGATGAGTTTGACTAAATCGTCATAGCCGCCCAGAAACTGATTCATCGTCGCCAAAAACGCGCCGTAGTGCTCAAACGCTTCCGGCTTTAACCCATCCTCAAAGTATGCTTTTTTGAATTCATCCAGCTTCATCAGCTCGTTGATCAGCTCGTCTGCGACCGGCGTGTCGATGTTGTTTTGGATCACGACGTCGCTGCCGTTGTATTTGCGCTGCCAGTCGCTGGTGATCGTCAGAACGATATCCCCGCCGATGAATTCTTCCCAATGATGCTGATTGCGGAAGGCCGCGACCAGCAGCTTTGTCCGATAGCCGCGTTCCTTGTATAACCGGTAGGCGTTTTTGACGACCGCTACGCCCGCCATGTCCAACGCTTCCGCGCTGATCATCACGTCGTGCTGCTTGACCCAGGCTTTTAAGTAATCGTCGGTCCGGCCGGCCATGATCGTGCAGACCGGATGCATTTCCGCCGTGGACAAGCCTTCCGCTTCCCGCCGCGCCAAGCCGCGCTCCACGGCTTCGGCGACCGCAATCGCCTGGGCGCAGGTGAATGAGACTGTCGCGTTGATGCTGACGCCGCGGTAGGTTAATTCCTCAAACGCTTCGATGCCGGCCTTGGAGGTCGGGGCTTTGATCTGGGAATTGGGCACGGTGGCCGCCAGCTTGCAGGCCTGCTCGACCATCTTGTCCTTGCTGCGGTAGAACTTGGCGTTGGTCTGAAACGAAATCCGGCCTTTCTGACCATGGCTTTCCTCAAACATCGGCAAAAGCAGCCGGCTGGCTTTGGCGCCTAACGCCTTGATCACATCCCAGGCGACCTCATCCTCGGTGTAAGCCGGATGGGTGCTGATGATTTCTCTGATGATCTCTTCCCATTCGGGTAGTTCCTTCTTTAAGACGTTGCCGACGATGACCGGGTTGGTGGTTGCGCCGCTGGCGCCGTTGTCGATTGCGTATTGCAGCTCCTTGCAGCTGCAGGAGTCGTTCCACACTTCCGTCTGCGGGAAGCGGGTGACCATTTCGTATAATTTATTCATGTATTTTTATTTCTCCTTTACTTTAACAGGCTGACCGCCTTGACAAGACTTGGCGTTGTTTTGCAGGACCGCTGCCCGGCAAGGCATTTGCCGCTGTCCTTTTTTTCGAAGACGGACGGAATTCTGCGCGATGGCTGAGCGGACCTGAGGAATGAAGGGGTTATGGCTTATTGATCAAGCTGGAAGAATTCGGCATCCGGATCGTTGACCCATTCATGATCGGGGTCGAAAGTGCGCGTCTTGATCCATGGGTTGTTTTTTAGATGCGGAATCATCCAGACATAGAACATCGCGTAGCCCGGCGCGGCATTTTGCGGATGGGTCAGACCGCCGGGGATCATCGCGACGCTGTTGTGGGTGATTTTATAGACCTCCTCGCCCATGAAGCAGCTGCCGAAGCCCTGCGGATGATCGAACTTGTAGAAGTAGACCTCCGGCTGGGGATGATGATGCGGCGGATAACTGCTCCAGATGCCTGGAAAGTTGGTGATTTCCCCCAGCACCATGTTGGAATATGGCGTGCGCTGGTAATCCAGGATCGTCGTGACCTGGCGCTTGGTCGTGGCAGCCAGCTTGCCTTCGCCGAAGAACTGTTTGTCGATGTTGGACTTGTCATACAGCACGGCCGGGAAGATCCGCGGGTTTTCCTTCTGTTGGACCAGCACCTCGCCATCTTCCTCAAAGACCAGCGTCACCGGCGTGTTCCGGCAGACGTGCAGGCAGGTCGCGTCGTCGTGGAAGCAATCCTTCCGCACGGCGCTGACCGCTTTGCCTTCATATTGATAGACGACAGTTCCGCTCAGCAGCAGCAGCGCTGTTTCCTGATCCTTTGACTGGATCGGCCAGGACTCGCCTTTATGGGCGATTAACAGTTGAACGTTCATGAACATCCGGTCTTTTTCACTGTCGCAGATCTGATTGAAACCGGGATGCAGATCCTCATTTTTTCTTAGCATTGTGAACTCCTTTCTGCTTGTCACAGGGATTCAACTTGTCTATAATGGAGAAAGTTGAAAGGTCGGGGAAAAACCATGAAATACAATCGTTTGCAGGAAATGGAAGCCTATATCCGCAAAAACCGCTCGGTGAGCAACGAGGAGCTTCAGCAGCTGTTCAATATCTCCGTGCAGACGCTGCGCCGGGATTTGAAGGAACTGGAGGACCGCAATGTGATCACCAAGGTGTACGGCGGCGTTCTGGCTAAACCGGAAAAGATCAGCGCGGCGACTTTGCCGACTTTATCTTCCCGGCTGCGCACCAACGCGGCGGCCAAGGATCGGATCGGTCAGCTGGCGGCGCGGCAGGTGCAGGACGGCGACGTAATTTTTGTGGATTCAGGTTCCACCGCCTATACCATGATCCCCTATCTTCATCAACAGGAGATCACAGTGATCTCCCATAGCCTGCATGTCATGAACGCGCTGACGGAAACAGAGAATCTGACGGGCATCTGCCTGGGCGGGAAGCTGAGAAGGGAAACCCAGACCTTCTTCTCCGATACCTCGTTTTATCCGTACTACTATAATAAAGCGTTCATTTCCACGGTCGGCCTGTCGATTTCCAAGGGGCTGACGAATACCGATTTCAATGAAGGGGTGATCAAGCGGCATGTGATCCAGAATTCTGCGGAGGTCTGGATCGTCGCCGATCACTCGAAATTCGGTACGGTGGCGTTTAACAAGTTTTTCGATCTTGAAGGCATTACCGGAATTATCACCGATGAAGAACCGAGTGAAAAATACCGACAATACTTCAAAAATCTCAAAATCCAGTTGATTGATTAAGTCCGGACAAGCCGGGCTTTTTGATTGCCTGGACAAGCTTATCATAGTGTCTGTTGATCAGGTTGTCAACTTGGTTTTGAGAAGGTCTTGGTTAACTTGATCAACTTGTGATTCTTCGAGAAAAGTATTAAAAAAGCTTTTATAAAAGGGATATTCATGCTTTTTCCCCAGCTTCGCGAAACAACAAGCAAAAAATTACCGGATTTCTGTTCCCGTTTTTCTTTCAGCCGGAACAGGAAAGTATGCTATTTTATTGACGAGGGAAGGGCGGTGACAAAATGAATGATCAAAAGTCTAATTACTACACCCAGCTGATCTTGAAGGCGCTGCTGAATAAAGAGATGGTGACCACGGGCCAGCTGGCGGAAGAAATTGGACTGTCAGAAAAAACGATCCGCACTAAAGTGGAAGTGATCAACAACATGCTGCTGGACAACCAGCTGGGCGAGATATGCAAGAAACCCCGGATCGGGATCTGGCTGAACGCGGATGCGCAGCAGCGGCTGAAGCTCAATTCGCTGATCAACAACTCGACGAATATGGACGTACTGCAAAACGATCAGGTCCGCACCGCAACAGCGCTGAAGCTGATCTTGAAAAGCACGAAGAACAACACGCTGACGACCAAGCAGCTGGCCTCCCAGCTCTATCTCAGCGTACCGACGACGCTCAAGGTGATCAACGACTGCCGCAGCTGGCTGAAGCTGTTTAACATCGAGCTGAACGTTGTGCGCAACAAGGGTCTGGAACTGGCGTACAACGAGGTGTCCTACCGCCTGGCATTGAAGCATTTCATTCTGAAATTCGATACCGAGACCAACGTCGAGGAAAGCATCCTGTTTTTTATGCCGGGACTGGATCTTGATGCGATCCGGCGGGGAATCATGGAAACGGAAAAGGAATGGAGCTTTGAGTTCGCCGAGGAATCCTTCAACGAGGTGCTTGTTTACGCATCGCTGGCGATCTATCAGAACCAGCAGGAAAATGGCCGCAAGCTGAAATTTTCAGACGAGGAACTGGAAATGCTTCAGAAGTACAACGAATACAGCTTTGCCGAAGCGATCTTTAAAAAGCTTGGGGCGCATTTCAACATGACGCTGCCGACTGAGGAAAAAGCGTTTTTGTCAATCCAGATCCTGTGCTCCAAGCTGATCGACAGCGGCTACAGCGCCGACAGCGGCGAGGTGCTGCGGGAATATGACAACAAGCTGCAGGAATTTGTCCGCAAGATCATCTCCGTTGTCAGCAACGTTCTCAACGTCGATCTGACGCATGACGACGCGCTCTATCACGGCCTGTTGATTCACATGCGGCCCACGCTGTTTCGGCTGCGCTATGAACGTGGACATACCAATGGACTGACCAGTTATATCAAAACGGAATATAAAAAGACCTTCCGGGTTGCCTGGCTGATCTCCGTTCTGTTTGAGGAATATTTCGATCTGAAGGTCAGCGAGGATGAGCTGGGCTATATCGTGCTGTATATCCAATCCGCTCTGGAGCGCAATGAGAATCCGGTCCGGACGATGCTGGTCAGCGCTTCGGGCATGGGCATCAACCAGATGCTGTGCGACAAGATCTGCCGCTCGTCCAGCCTGATTCATTCGGTGAAGGTGGTCAGCGTCCATGATTTCAAGATTGAAAAAGTCACGGACGTCGATTTGATTCTGACGACGCGCGAGCTGCAGCTGAATGACCCGCGGATCGTGGAGATCGACGATTTCCTGTCCGACGCTTCGATTCAGAAAATCAACCACTGGATCCGCAACACGATTCTCAACAAGGTCAGCGAGGCGCAGTTCGACGCGGACTGCCACCAGCTGTTTGAGCCGGATCTGATCTTTACGCATCTGAAAATTGACGACAAGCCGGCGCTGCTGAAGTATTTGTGCGATCATCTGGTCCGCAAGGGCTATGTCACGCGCAAGTATGTCAAGACGGTCCTGGACCGTGAAGCGTTTACGCCGACGTCGATCGGCAACGGCGTTGCGATTCCTCATGGCGATCAGAACGAGATCAACGAAGCCCGGGTCGTCATCGCCACGCTGGAAAAACCGATCTTGTGGGACAGCGAAATGGTCGACGTGATCTTTCTGTTAGTCGTGAAAATGACCAATGACTTTGAGATCCGCCGCACCCAGGCTTTCTATAAGCAGTACATCAAGCTGGTCGGAACCGACGAGCAGGTCAACGTCCTGCGGAATTTTCAGACCAACGTCGATTTTTACAAATATTTAATCAAGTAATTTCAGTAAGCAAAGCTACGATAAGGAGA
>NZ_CFQZWI010000102.1:0-9981 GCF_986127675.1 Holdemania sp.
CTTCCCGGTATCTCCTGCGGATGCCATTGAGCTTCGATATGCATGTGTTCCTCAACTTCGTCGTAGCGCACAAGAAATCCTGCGCCGTGGCTGCAGAAAACGGAATCCGCAGGGAAGTCGAGATCGCCGTCGCAGTCGTAGCCGATCGCTTCGATCAGTGCCTGTTGATCGGCGCAGGGCTGATAACCTTGAAACGTGCAGACCAGCCGGCCTAAGCCATGGGTATAAGCGGTCAGCTCGGCTTGGTAATTGCGCATTTTGGCAACTGGGGCCGTGCCTTCCAGAATTACCGTGTCGGTCTGATTCTGCGTGATTGCCGACTGCGCCTGCATCCGCTGCAGATCGAACAGCGCACGGCTCAGCTGACCGGCGGGCAGCTCCATGCGGAACTGATAGACCGGCTCCAGCAGCTGGCAGGTTGTCCTGCGCAAACCCTGACGCAGCGCCCGAAGCGTGGCCTGGCGGAAGTCGCCGCCTTCGGTATGTTTGATGTGCGCTTTCCCGGCGATCAGCGTGATTTTGATATCGGTGATCGGCGAGCCGGTTAATACGCCGGGAACTTCGATTTCATCCAGACAGTTCAGCACCATTTTCTGCCACGGCAGCGCTAACCAATCGACCGGGCAGTCGGAAGTCACCTGCACCCCAGAGCCGGGCGGCAGCGGTTCAAGCAACAGATGCACCTCGGCGTAATGGCGCAGCGGCTCGTAATGACCGACGCCTTCCACCGGCGTGCAGATCGTTTCTTTGTAATTGATTTTTCCTTCGTCGAACTCCACGTCCAGGTGAAACCGGCTGGCGATCAGCTGTTTCAAGATCTCAATCTGAACGTTGCCCATGATCTGAATGCGGATTTCCTGCGTCGGCGCGTGAAATTGCAGATGCAGCTGGGGATCTTCTTCCTCTAGCTGCTTGAGCTGACGATATAACGCAAACGGATCGCAGCCCGCCGGCGGGATCAGGCTGTAGCTCAGACAGGCGGAAAGCACCGGCGTCCGAGCGGGCTGCTCAAATCCCAATCCGTCATGAATCCCTAATTTCATCGGTCCTTTCAGGCAACAAACCTGACCAGCCGGAACCTCATTGACCATGGTGAACTGCTCGCCGGAGTACAGCCGCAGCTGATCGACCTTTTCACCGTTGTCCAGCACCTGTTTGGCCTTTAAAACACCGCCGGTAACTTTGACATGCGTCAAGCGCGTGCCCTGGCGGTCGCGGGAAACTTTGTAAACTCGGGCTCCGAAGGTTTCCGGATAGCTTTTCATTGCGGTGTAGGCGTCCAGTCCGTCCAACAGCGCTTCCACGCCGTCCGCTTTCAGCGCGGAGCCGAAATAACAGGGAAAAAGCGAGCGGTCAGCGACCGCGCTCTGGATCTGGGAAGGGGTCAGCGTCCCCTGCTTAAGATAGCTTTCCAGCAGATCGTCGCGCTGCATCGCGATGTTTTCCATCTGCCCGTCCACCTGCGTAAAGTCGATAATCCGCGGATCAAGCTGGGTTTGCAGCGAAGTCATCAGCGCCGCCGCGTCATCGTAAGCAATATCCATCTTGTTGACGAACACAAACGCCGGGACATGATAGGTTTCCAACAGCTTCCAGATCGTATGCGTATGCGCCTGCACGCCGTCGATGCCGCTGATCAGCACGATCGCGTAGTCCAGCACCTGCAGCGTGCGCTCCATTTCCGCGCTGAAGTCGATATGGCCGGGCGTGTCCAGCAGTGTGAATTCGGTTTGCTTCCACGGGAACATCGCCTGCTTTAAAAAGATCGTAATACCCCGGCTGCGTTCCTGATCGTCATAATCGAGGACGGTATCCTGATGATCGACGCGGCCGCGCTTCCGGATTTGATTGGATTGATAAAGAAGACTTTCCGACAAGGTTGTCTTGCCGGCGTCGACATGCGCCAGCGCGCCTAAAATAATCTGTTTCATAGAAAAATTGTATGCGACTTTCCGTGTTTGTTCAAGTCTTTTACCAGCGATTTGCGCCGCTGTGTTTCCAAGGGGAAACGCATCATGCTAAGATGAGCGCTTTTCCGAGTTGATTTTTAACGTCGGAGCGGTCCAGGTTTCAGGCAGGCAGATCAATAACAGCGGATAGAATTCCAGTCTTCCCGCTAACATGACCAGACACAATACCAGTTTGGAAAACGGCGGGAAAGCGGCATAGCTGCCCAGCGGACCAACGCCGTTCAAGCCGGTGCCGGAATTATTCATGCAGGTAAGCACGGCGCTGCCGGCCGTTTCCAGATCCGCGCCAGCCGCCGCTAACAAAATCCAGCCGACGAGGAAAAACGACAGATAAATGAGGATAAACGTTAACGTACGCTGGATTGTGGCTTCCGCAACAGGCTGTCCGTCCAGCGTCGCAATTTTGACAATCTGCGGCTGACGGCTGCGGTGCAGCTCCCGTTTCATGGCTTTTCCTGCCACGATGACCCGGGCGATCTTCAAACCGCCGCCGCTGGAGCCGGTGCAGGCGCCGAGCATTGTGATCAAGGGCAGAAGCAGCCGGCAAAGCTGCGGCCAGCGGTTAAAATCGGCGCTGGCGAAGCCGGTGGTGCTGATCGCGCTGGCGGTTTGGAAGAAGGCCAGCCCCAAGGCATTCACCAACGCTTTTCCATCCAGAATCAGACTGCCCGCAATGATCAGCCAGAATCCCAGAAACAATCCGGCATACCAGCGCAGCTCCTCGTTTTTCAAAGCCTGCGCCGCCCGGCCGGTGACAAACAGCCACACAAGCTTGAGATTGACGCCGAAAATCAACATGAAGAATGCGATGATGGATTCCACGGCCGGGGACTGATAGGCGGCAATCCCAAGATTCCGGGTTGAAAATCCGCCGGTGCCGGCGGTTGCCAAAGCGTGGCAGACACTTTCCCACAACGGCATTTTGGCAAAACATAAGAGGATCGCTTCCACAAGGGTTAATCCGCCATATACCCCACACAGGACCGCCGCGCTCTGCCGGAAGCGGGGAAATAATTTCTCCGCCGCCGGACTGGCTTCTGCTTCCGCCAGATTCATCGTGCTGCCTTGGGAAGCGGGGACAAGCATGACCATAAATACGACGAAGCCCACCCCTCCAATCCACTGCGTCAGTGCCCGCCACAACAGAAGTGAGCGGGGCAGCGCTTCCACGTCGGTCAGGATTGTCGCTCCGGTGGTCGTATAGCCGGAAATAATTTCAAATACGCTGTCGATGAACGAAAGCTGTCCGCTCAAACTCAGCGGCAGCGCTCCGCACAGCGATAAAATCAGCCAGCAGAGTCCGATGCTCAGCAAGCCCTCACGGGCTGAAATCACCCGTTCGCCGCGGCCGTAGCGAAGCAACAGGCTGCCGGGCAGCGCGCAGCATAACATCGGGATCAGAAAAAGGTCGAGCCGTTCCCCTGAAATTGCTGCGAAACATAAGGGAAGGGCCATTGCGGCTGCGGATCCGAGCAGTGAAGCGCCGGCGATCCAACCGGCCAGCTTCCTGTTCATACCGACCGCAGCGGAGTTTCAAGCAGATCCGCGAGACGGTGAACTTGCCCGGCCGGGGCTAAAACAATGATGAAATCGCCGGTTTGCAGCTGATCCCGGCCGCCCGGGATGATCATCTGGGCATGCCGCAGAACCGCGGTGATCAGAATGTTTTTCTTCAACGGCAGCGCCTGTAAAGGCGCGGCGACAATGCGCCGGGCATCCGGCCCGATTTCAAATTCAAGCGCTTCGATCTGACCGCCGGCCAGCGTGTGCAGCGTAATGATCGGATTTTCATCGCGGCTGTCGATCGAACGGACATAGCCGAGAATCTGTTCGGTTGCCAGATCCTTGGGCATGACGGTACGGATTTTGGCTTCGTGCAGGATCGGCAGATAGGAATGCGTATTCTGACGGCAGAAGACCAGGCCGATTTGCCGGCTTCTGCCATACAGCGCAAGCATGGCGTTGATTTCATCGCTGCCAGTCACGGCGATCAGAGCATCCATCGCATCAAAGTTCAATGTCTGTAAAAACGGATGATTGGTCGCATCGCCCCGGCAGACGTCCACTTTATGAAACCAGGTGCTGATGAGGGCGCAGCGGGCCGGATCCTTTTCCACGAGCGTGATCTGAACCGGCTGATCCGCCAGCTGCTGGCAGAGGGATAAGCCGAGATCGCCGCCGCCCAGAATAAGAAGCTGCCGGATTCCGGTTGTCCGCAGTTTTAAGCGGCTGAACAATGCCAGCGCTTGGGAACGCGAAGCGGTCAGGGTTAAATGATCCCGGGCCTGGACGATGAAATCGCCGCGGGGGATCGAAGCCTGATCGCCGCGCAGACACAAGCTGAACAAATAGCGGCCGGGATAGGCTTTGCGGATTGCCGTCAGATTCTTTCCGATCAGCGCTGAACCGGGCTGAACCTCGAATTCCATCAGTTCCACGCGCCCGGCAGAAAAGCTGTCGACATTGACCGACGCCGGAAATTCCAGAATTCTGACCAGCTCCCGGGCTGCCAGTTCGTCCGGATTCAGCGACAGCGATAAGTTTAAATCCTGACTGAGTAAGGACAGAGATTTTAAAGCGGTGGATTCCTGCATCCGGATTAAGGCGATCCGACAGCCTGAATGCCGGGCCATTAACGCGCTGAGCATGTTGGCTTTTTCATCGCGGGTTACGGCGATAAACAGATAGGCATGATCTGCCCCGGCGGCATTTTGAACGTCGAGGTCCAGCGCGGATCCCTGCAGGCATAAAACGTCGAGCTGGCGGCTGACGCGCTGGCAGACTTCGGGATCCGCGTCGATAACGGTGACGTTATGCCCTTCTTTCATCAAGGTGCGGGCCAGATGATAGCCGACGTTGCCGCAGCCGGAAATAATGATATTCATAAGCGTTCCTCCTGATTGATCGGAGGGCTTCCCGCTTCGGACAAGCTGGCGGGCAGTCCGTGAGGTTGTTCTTTTCTTCATTATAGCATGCGGATCTGTTCTCTACCGGACTGTTTCTGATTTCGGGAAAACGAAAGTGGTAGAAAAAGGATGAAAACGGAATGGATCAGGGATAACGCTTAAGAAGCAGAAAAAAACCCGGAAAATTCCGGGCTTTCTAAGTAAAGAGATCCGACGCTATAAGCAGCGGTCCAGAATCTCCAGCACTTCTTCAATCTTCGCTTCGGCGTCTTCCGGTTGGCCATGCATCGCGTCCTTCACGCAGCCGTGAATGTGGGCGCTTAAAATCTCCTGATTGACCTTTGCCAGAATCGCCGAGGCGGCCTGGATCTGGTTGGAGATGTCGATGCAGTAGCGGTCGTCCTCGACCATCCGGATCACGCCGTCGATCTGTCCCCGCGCTGTTTTTAACAGCTGCAGGGTGCGGGCGGCGTCGGCTTTCATTTACGCGACGGAAACGACTTCGTATCCCGCATCGGTAACGGCCTGGATCAGCGCGCTGTCTTCCACCGGCTGGCTGCAGCTGACGACCGCTTTCTTTTCGTCCAGCGTGACCTCTGCTTTTTCGACGCCGGCGACGGCGTTGAGCGCGGCTTCGACGCGGGCCTTGCAATGAGCGCAGGCCATTCCGTTTACGATCATAGTTTTTGTCATGTTCTTTTCTCCTTTATTTTTAAATTCAATATGCTGGACGGCAACCTGCGCGGCAGGCGCCGAGGAAGACTCCGGGAGTCCGGCCGGGCGCGGACTGGAGAATAATTTCAGCCGCAGCGCGTTGGAAACGACGCTGACGGAGCTTAAGCTCATCGCCGCCGCGCCGAACATCGGATTCAGCTTCCAGCCTAACAGCGGAATGAACACGCCGGCGGCCAGCGGAATCCCGATGCTGTTGTAGATCAAAGCCCAGAACAGATTCTGCTTGATGTTGCGCAGGACAGCTTTGGAGAGCTTGATGGCCGTGACGGCGTCCCACAGATCGCTTTTCATCAAGACGATATCGGCGGATTCAATCGCCACGTCTGTTCCCGCGCCGATCGCGATGCCGACGTCCGCCTGGGCCAGCGCCGGGGCGTCGTTGATGCCGTCGCCAATCATGGCGACCTTGCGGCCTTCGGCCTGAACCTGGCTGACGACCCGCTGCTTATCGGACGGCAGAACCTCGGCGATCACGTTGTCGATCCCGGCCTGGGCGGCGATCGCCTGGGCCACCTGCGGGTTGTCGCCGGTCAGCAGGATCACGTCGATTCCCATCCGTTTGAATTCAGCGACCGCGGCGCGGCTGGTCGGTTTGATCGTATCAGCGACGGCGATCATTCCCAGAACCACTCCGCTCTGGGCGATGAACAACGGCGTGCGGCCCTGCGATGCGGCGTTGTGATGCAGCTGTTCGATCTGCTTGTCCGCCAGTCCCATCGCCTGCATCATTCTGAGATTGCCGGCAGCGGTCGGCTGGCCGTCGATCAACGCCCGAACACCCTGGCCGGCGATGTTCTCGAATTGATCAACGGATTGGATCTTGGCATTTTGTTTCTGACCATAGCGCACGATCGCTTCCGCCAGCGGATGCTCGGACACCGCTTCCAAGGAAACGGCGGCGTCCAGCAGCGCGGCTTCGCTTTCGCCCAGAACCGTGACCTCGGTGACTTCCGGCTTGCCGGTTGTGACCGTGCCGGTTTTATCCAGAATGACGGTTTGTAAGGAATGCGCTGTTTCCAGCGCTTCGCCGGATTTAATCAGAATACCGTTCTCCGCACCCTTGCCGGTGCCGACCATGATCGCGGTCGGTGTTGCCAGCCCCAGCGCGCACGGACAGGAAATGACCAGGACGGCGATTCCGATCGATACCGCGAAGCTGATTGATTCGCCCAGAAGCAGCCAGATGACGGCGGCCGCCAGGGCGATCGTGATTACAACGGGAACGAAGACGCCGCTGACCTTGTCGGCCAGCTTGGCGATCGGCGCTTTGGAGGCTGACGCTTCTTCTACCAGCCGGATGATCTGCGAGAGCGTGGTGTCCTCACCGACCAGCGTCGCTTCCATTTCCACCGCGCCGCTTTTGTTGACGGTTGCGCCGATGATCTTTTCACCGACGGTGCGTTCGACCGGAATGCTTTCGCCGGTGATCGCCGATTCGTCAAAGGCCGCGCTGCCCTGTACGATCACGCCGTCGACCGGTACGCTCTGGCCCGGCTTGACGCGGAGGCGGTCGCCCGGGCGGACATCCTCGACGGGAATTTCCACGAACTCTTCACCGCGGCGGACCCAGGCAGTTTTCGGCGCGAGATCCATCAGCTTGGCGATCGCTTCCGAGGTTTTGCCCTTGGAGCGGGTTTCCAGATATTTGCCCAGCGTGATCAAGGTCAGAATCATCGCCGAAGTCTCAAAATACATGTCCATCGCCCAGCTGTGAACCTTGACCATATCCTGCGCGCCCAGTCCCATGCCGATTTCATACAGCGCGATCACGCCGTAGACGATCGCGGCGGCGGAACCGATGGCGATCAGCGAATCCATGTTCGGCGAGCGCCGGAACAGGTTCTTGAAACCGTTGGTAAAGTAGTGGCCGTTGACGATCACAACCGGCAGACACAACAGAAACTGCGTCAGCGCAAAGTTCATCGTGTTTTCATGACCGAGGAAAAACGCCGGAAGCGGCCAGCCCATCATGTGGCCCATCGACAGATAGAACAGCGGAAGCATGAAGACGACGGAGATGATAAAATGGGTCTTCATCGTTTTGATCTGCTTCTCCATCGGATTTTCCGCGGCTGACGCTTTGGAAGCCGCCGCGGGTGCGCCGTGCTCCTCGGCGTGATAGCCGGCCTGTTCGACAGCCTGCAGAATCTTATCGCTGGTCAGCTGATTTTCATCGAAGCTGACGGTCATCTTGTTCGCCAACAGATTGACGTCGCATTGTTCGACGCCGTCCAGCTTGCGCACGCCGCGCTCGATCGCAGCGCTGCAGGCGGAGCAGCTCATGCCTGTAACATCATAAGTTTTCTTCATTTCATCACCTCGAGTACCCCACCCCTAGGGGGTGTATGGAAGTAGCATAACGCACATCGTTTTTTCTGTCAATCGCAATGCTTTTTCAAGACTCGAATTCCTTATCTTTTCAGGACTTAAATTCCTTGCTTTTTCATAACTTAAATTCCTTTGCGGTCCCCGATCCTTTATATAGGATAAACCGGCCGGGTCAAATCATACCCGGTCAGGATGAGAAAAAGAAAAAGGACGCGTTAACGTCCCTGAAATGGAAGCAGAAGCGCTTCGGGAGTTTTCCGCGGGCGCGGAGCGGGCTGTTCGGCCGGGTAGCCCAGCGCAATAGCGGAGACTAACTGCAGCTGAGGATAACCTACATAGGCGCAGATTTCCTTTTCCGTATATTCGGTATCGCGGATCCACAAAGCGCCTAAGCCGAGGTTCACCGCTTCCAGACAAACATGCTCGATTGCGGCGCCGATGGATAACAGATCACCGGGGATCCACAGCTCGTCCGGTTCTCTGAAGACAAGCATCAGGACAGGCGCGTTTTGTATAATCTGAGCGGTGTGCCTGGAACTGTTGACATAGCCGGGCAGTTCTTCATCGTGACTTTCAAACAGCTGAAGCATAATCCCGGCGACCTGATCTTTCCGGCCATCCTCTAAAATCATAAATTGCCAGGGCTGGCGGTTTTTCGCCGACTGACACAGCCGCGCGGCTTCGATCAGCTTTTCCAGTTTGGCTTTTTCCACAGGTTTTGTTTCAAACTTGCGGATACTTCGCCGCTGTGCGATTACTTCTTCCAATTCCATGATTGAACCTCCTTTTTGCGTTCTTTTTCCAGTGTCAAATCTGAATTGGGACCTTGATCCTATTGTAAAGGATCGCGCGAGGAAAATCATCGAATTGAATGAAAAACAGGGGCGAAATCATCGAAATAGTAAAAATTTTAAAAAAATCAAAAAAAAGAGGGGCTTTTTTCAATTTTGCGCAATATTAATACTAGAGGGACGATTTCCCTGTTCCAGACTGATTTCTGTTTGCAACTTCCTTCAAACCTCCAAATACGGATCGTCCCTCTCCCCTTATTCAAAAAAACAATTCTGAAGCATTGAAAACAGTCTGACCGTTTTACAAGACCGTTGAAGGAAAGCGTTGGTTGTTTCCTTGTTCTGATCAAGTCTGAATCCGAGGGTATTGTTCAGCCTGATGGCTGGCCTGCGTTACTTTCTGCGAAGACAAAAAGCGGGAACGCCAAAAGAAAACCGGGATTATTCCCGGCGTTTGACGATATTCAGCTGGTACAATTCGGGATGCATATACAATTCGTCGAAATCGAAAATCTTCCCGTTTTTCATATAAACTGTATTTGCGATCTTGATGATCGGCATCTTGGGATCGCAGCGCAGGATTTCCGCAATGTATTCGGGCGGGAAAATCGCCGAGATATTCTGATAGTCACAGTCGATGTCGTAGCCGTTTTTTTCGGCATAGTCGTATTTTGAGGATTCCAGAATTTTAATCGACATGTCGGGATGCAGATCGACGGCCATGTAGGTACGTTCAAACATGATCGGTACGTCGTCGGCCATCCGCGTCCGCTCGATGTAGTAAATCCGATCCTCCGGCCGGATGCCGAGAATCCGCGCGACGGTCTTGCCGGCGGTGGTCACGGAAAAGGTATTGACGATGGAGGTCGGCACTTTTCCCATGTCCCGCATATCGTCGCTGAAGCTTTTGATCAGCGGGGTGCGTTGGATGACGTTGGGCTTGGCGACGAACGAGCCGCTGCCCTGATTGCGGTAGATGTAGCCCCGGGTGGTCAGATTGCCCAGGGCCTGACGGACGGTTACGCGCGAGACGCCGTATTCCCTGGACAGCTCAGCCTCGGTGGGAAGCAGGTCGTCCGTGACGTATACGCCGCTGTTGATTTTATCAATCAGATCATTTTCAATTTGTTTATATCGCGGAATCCGCGCTTGCTTTGAGCTTGCCATGGTTTCACCTTCTGTGCTAATCATAGCATATTTGTATTATTATGACAAGAAAGAAAGGGGTTAATAGTAATACAAATTGAGAAA
>NZ_CFQZWI010000103.1:0-9718 GCF_986127675.1 Holdemania sp.
ACGACGCTCTTCCGATCTTGAAACGCCGTTGCTTTTAGCGGCGGGAACTAATAATTTAATGATCGCCCAGCTGCTGATTCAGGCTCAGGCGGACGTGAATCTGCGCTCCAACCGCGGCAGCACGCCGCTCCATCTGGCGGCTTATCGAAACAATGCGCCGTTAACGACGTTGTTGATCGAAGCCGGCGCGGAATTGAACGGCGTCGATCAGGCGGGACAGTCGCCGCTGATCCTGGCTGCCAAAAACGGCAATCTGGACTGCGCGCGCAAACTGATCGAAGCCGGAGCCGACGTGAATCAATGCGATCAGAATCAGAAAAGCGTCCTGGATTACGCGATTCAGGGAGGCTATACGGAAATGGTCGAGCGGCTGTTGGAGGCCGGGGCCGGCGCATAAAACGGGGGCAATGAAAACACTGGCGACGAAGTTTTCAATTTAAATTCAAAAAATGAGACGATAAAAAAACCAGAGCTGAACGGAAGTTCACTCTGGTTTTTGTCCTGTTTAAATCAGGGAGGAGATTAAGCGTTTCGCTGATTCAGGAAATTTTCCATGTTGGCCAGCACCTTCTGTCCCAGCCGGTCGATGCACTGCACCGAATTGCCAGCCGAAGTCCGTAAGCAGCGCACCCGCGGATGATCGAGCAGCGCTTCATCGCCCAATGCCCGTTCGCTGTCGCAGAAGAAATGTGTATCCGGCAGCGCCAGCCAGGCTTTCAGCGCTTCGACGTCGTGGCCCGGACCGATCGACGTGTTGAAGACAATTTTATGATCCCCCAACAACCGGAACTGTTCCGGCCCCATCACAATTGCGTTTTTATTCAGACATTCGCAGATCACGTCGTTCTGCCGCAGCAGTACGTCCAACGGCTGATATTCCATTCCTTCCGCTTCACATTCCGGCTTGCGCGTCCGGCTGTAATACTGAATCCGCGAGCCGAAATGCATCAATCCCCGGGCGATGATCTGGCCTGTGGTTCCCATGCCGAGAATGCCAACCTTCAGATCTGTCAGCTCCAGTGGAACCGGCTTGAACGACGGCTGGCGGTAACCGTTAAGAAAGCCGATCAGCTCGTATAATACATATTCGACAACCCCTTCGTCGCCATAGTCGCGGATGCCCGTTACCGTGATGCCCAATTCCCGTGCCGCGGCGATATCGACGTTGGCGCTCGCTTCTGAATACAGGCTGCAGCACATTCCGATGTAGACGATCGACGGACACTGGCGCAGCACCGAAGCGGGAATTTCCGTCCGCCAGCTGACCAGCACGCAGTCCGCCTGTCCGATCCGCTTTATCAGTTCTCCTTCACTGGTCGGGGAGTTTGGATATTCGATGACTTCCTCCGCCAGCTGACGCAGCCGTGCCTGCGCGCTTTCGTTCATCCCGACGGGTTCGACGATGACACATTGTTTAAACATATTCGTTGTTCCTCCTGCCTTTGATTATATCACGATCAGACTGAAATCTGCCGGTCATCCGAATGATTCGAGGGGAAAGAGGCTGTCTTCGCAGACTGGACGCTGCGGGTGAAACGCTAGGCAAAGGGCGATCTCTGTGCTATACTAGAACTTGAAAAAAGTTAAAGCCGATTTCCGGTTGGAAGATGAAAATCTGTTCAAAATAACAGAGAGGTCAGGCCAAAACGACAAACTGTGGTACAATAAAAAAACTGAGGTGACCCGAATGAGTGAAAATGAAAAGAAAACAGTGAAGATTAAATTAGAACGCCACCTGTGGCCGGATGAGATGCGCGAGCGTCAGCGGCGCAAGCAGGTCACGGCGCTGATGATCGCCTCGCTGGCGGTCGTTTTTATCGTCGGCTTTTTGTTAGGCGGCACGCTTCATCCTGTTCGTTCTTCCGCCGGTGTCGGCGGCACGGTCAATCAAGACAAGTTTGCCCAGGGCAAGCTGGATTCGATTTACAGCATCATGAAAAATGAATGGTATTTCGGCAAGGATGACGAGAATCTGGAACAGGATCTGATCGACAGCGCGCTTTACGGCATGAGCAGCTCGGCGCTGGATCCGCATACCACCTACATGTCGGCGGAACAGACGCTGGCGTTTTCCACCGCGATCGACAACAATTTCGTCGGCATCGGCATTCAGTACAACGCGTCCGGACCGAAGATCGTGACCCGCGTGTTCGCCGATTCCCCGGCCTATCACGCCGGCGTGCAGGTCGGCGATATCCTGATGAAGGCCGATGGGCAGGATCTGACCGATCTGCCGAGCGACGACGTCGCGGATCTGGTGCGCGGCGAGGCTGGGACGCAGGTTGAGCTGGAAGTGCTGCGCGACAACGAACCGGTGACGATGACGATCACCCGCGGCGAGGTCAACAACACGGTCTATGGCGAAATGCTCGACGGATCGCTGGGCTATCTGGAAATCATTTCGTTCGGCTCGACGACCGGCGTGGAATGCGAGCGGTATTTAAGCATGATGAGCGAGCAGGGATTGGAGCGGCTGATCATTGATCTGCGCGACAACGGCGGCGGCTATCTGGACGCGCTGGTCAGCGTATCCAGCCTGTTTCTGCCGGAGGACACACTGATCATGACGCAGGAATACAAGGACGGCCGGCGGGTGGAAAGTCATACGACGGCCGGACAGTTTGAAAATATTCAAGGAATTGTGATCCTGATCAACGGCGATACCGCCAGCGCTTCCGAGGTGCTGACGCTGGCGCTGAAGGAACAGCGCGATGACGTGACGCTGGTTGGCACGCAGAGCTACGGCAAGGGCAGCGTGCAGGTGCAGCGGCCGTTCGCCGACGGTTCAGTGCTGAAATACACGAACTCCCGCTGGCTCTCGCCGAACGAAGAATGGATCAACGGCGTCGGCATCACGCCGGATCAGATCGTCGAGCTGCCGCCGGTGCTGCAGACGACGACGGCTTCCTTTATGATGGAAGAGGACGAAAGTTATACGCTCGATCAGGTCAGCGAGCATGTCGCTTCGGCGCAGAAGGCGCTTGCTTTCCTGGACTATCCGGTCGGCCGCAGCGACGGCTATTTCGACGCTTCGACGGCGCAGGCGCTGCGCCGGTATCAGGCGGAGCATAATTTAGAGGCAAGCGGGGTGCTGGACGCCGCCACGCTGCAGTCATTGGTTTCAGGCGTCCGCTATCGCTGGTCGATGGATAAAAGCATCGACAATCAGCTGCAGAAGGCGGTGAGCATCCTCAATGGCGAATGAACATTTTCAGCTCGTTTCCAAATACAAGCCGACCGGTGATCAGCCCCGTGCGATTGACAAGCTGGTCGCCGGCTTACAGGCCGGTAAGAAAGAACAGGTATTACTGGGCGCGACCGGAACGGGCAAGACGTTTACGATCGGCAATGTGATCGAGCGCGTCAACCGGCCGACGCTGGTGTTCGCCCATAACAAGACGCTGGCCGGCCAGCTGTATTCCGAATTCAAGGAATTGTTTCCGCACAACCGTGTGGAATACTTTGTTTCCAATTTCGATTACTACCAGCCGGAAGCGTACATGCCCAAGACGGATACGTATATTGAAAAGAACGCGATGACCAACGACGAGCTGGACATGCTTCGGATGGCGGCCGTCAACTCCGTACTGGAACGGCGCGACACGATCATCGTCGCCTCCGTCGCCTGCATCTATGCGGCGTCCGATCCGAATCAGTACCGCGACATGTTCTTTACGATCCGCGTAGGCGATCACATCGACCGCAACGATCTTCTGCGCAAGCTGGTCGACCGTCAGTACAAGCGCAACGATATGGACCGGGCGCGCGGGACGTTCCGCGTGCGGGGCGATACGATCGAGGTCAACATGGGGCATACCGACGCGTTCATGCTTCGGATTGAAATGTTTGACGACGAGATCGAACGCATCTGCGAGGTCGATCCGCTGACCGGCAAGCTGCAGAACGCGTACACGGTTTACAACGTCTTCCCGGCCAGCGGCTATGCCCGGCCGAAGGATCAGATTGAACGGGCCTGTCAGGAAATTGAGGAAGAACTGGAGCTGCGCTTGGCCGAATTGGACCGGCAGGGCAAGCTGGTCGAGAAACAGCGGCTGGAACAACGCTGCCGCTATGATCTGGAAGCGCTGCGGGAATTCGGCGTCTGCCCGGGGATCGAGAATTATTCCTCGCATATCGACGGCCGGCCCGCGGGACAGCGGCCGTGGAACCTGTTCGACTATTTCCCGAAGGACTTCTTACTGGTCGTCGACGAGTCGCATGTGTCGCTGCCGCAGATCCGCGGCATGTATAACGGTGACCGGGCGCGCAAGGAAACCTTGGTGGAATACGGGTTCCGCCTGCCCAGCGCGCTGGATAACCGGCCGATGCGTTTTGAAGAATTTGAAACACTCGTTAATCAGGCGATTTATGTTTCCGCAACGCCGGGCAATTACGAGCTGGAAAAAGTCCACGGCGAGGTGGTCGAACAGATCATCCGTCCGACCGGCCTGCTGGACCCGGAAATCACGGTGCGGCCGACACGCGGTCAGATCGACGATCTGCTGGATGAAATCCATCACTGCATCGCGGCCAACGAGCGCGTGCTGATCACGACCTTGACCGTCAAGATGGCGGAAGACCTGACGGATTATCTGAAAAAGAACGATCTGAAGGTTGCCTATCTGCATCATGAAACACTGACGCTGGAGCGCACGGAAACGATCCGCGACCTGCGCCGGGGCAAATATGACGTGCTGGTCGGCATCAACCTGCTTCGCGAGGGCATTGATATTCCGGAAGTATCGCTGGTCGCAATACTGGACGCCGACAAGGAAGGCTTTTTGCGTTCAGAGCGCTCGCTGATCCAGACGATTGGCCGGGCCGCCCGAAACGCGCATGGCCGCGTCGTCATGTATGGCGATAAGATGACCGATTCGATGAAGAAAGCGATTGAAGAAACCAACCGCCGACGTGCGATTCAGATCGCCTACAACGAAGAACATCACATCACGCCGACGACGATCGTCAAGGACATCGGCGAAGCGATCCATGGCAAGGAAACACAGGAAATGGCCGCCCGCTACATGAAGAAAAAATCCAAGCTGGGCAAAAAGGAACAACAGAAGCTGATCGACAATCTTGAGAAGGAGATGAAAGACGCCGCCCGGGTGCTCGATTTCGAGCGTGCTGCCGAGCTGCGCGACATGCTTCTGGAACTCAAGGCCGCGCTGTAAACTGTTAAAATGGGATATAAACCGGCGTTTTCGCCGGTTTATTGCTTTGTGAGAGCTTGGACATCGTCGAAATTTGTGCTACAATAGATCCCGGAAGCCGGAAATTCTCCGGCAGAGCTTTAGTTCTTTCTTGCTCGTTAAACTCGAAAACTGAGCTTTTAGTTTTTCCTGCTCACAAAACTCGGAAACTGAGCTTTTGGTCGATCCTGCTCACAAAACTCGGAAAACGCAAGGAGGAAAGCATGAAAAAACTGATTCTCATTTTGACTGCGGTTCTGATGCTGGCGGGCTGCGCCGCTCAGACGCCACAAGCCACCCCAACGCCGGAAACCACGCCGGAAACCACAACGACGCCGGAAAGCACGGCCAAGACCGATTCCTTTACCGGCCCGACCGTCGATTCGGTCACTTCCGCTTCAATCGTTCAGGAAGCCTACATTCAAGATTATACGCCGGCTGGATTCACGGACAGCGATAAGGAAAAAGCGCTGTTTGTCATCGGCGATCCGCGTCACAACAGCGTGCTGTGGGATATGGCCCGCACAGCGATGAAGCACATGGAAGAACAGGGCATGGAAGTGGAAATGCGCGATCTGTATACGATGAACTTCAATCCGGTTCTTTCCGCGGCGGATTTCTATTACGCCAAGGACGGTCAGGGTGAACCGTCGGCAGATATTAAAAAGGAACAGGATCTGGTCAGCCAGGCCGATCATCTGATCTTCGTCTATCCGAACTGGCATGATTCTGAAATCACCATCGTCAAAGGATATAAAGAAAAAGTCTTCGCGAAGAAATTTGCTTATCAGGACGGTGCAAACGGTCTGGAAGGTCTGTTAAAAGACAAGAGCTACTTCACGATCATGAACTGCGGCTACCTCGGCGGCGGACGCGGTTATATCGGCGACGGCGTCGGCATTGAAGATGAAAAATGGGATACTTACATGAACGCCTTCAAGGTCTTTGACGACGATACCTCAGCCTTCTGGGGCACGACTAATTATGGCCGGTTTGTCAACGACCGCACCCCGGGCAATGAATCGGAAAACTATGGGGAAGAAATCGAACAGCTGCGCTCGGATCTGAACGCTTTCCTGGACAAGGTTTACTTCAACTAAATAAACAAAGACGCTGCGCTGGCGATGAAATGCCGGCTGCGGCGTTTTCTTTTGGCTCTTTTGCGACAGGCTCTTTCAAACATGGTATTGGTAAGAAAACCTTTCTTTTTCCGCCACGTTTACGGTTGTCATAAAGATTTAAGAAAATGCGAAATCCGCTATGTTATAATAAATAAGGTTATCAGACACTGTTTGGATTATGGAAAGAAAAAGGAGAGGAGAACCGTAATGGCAGAACCAAAAAAAGATTATTTAAGCTCCCTGGCCTCCGAGATTGAGAAAAAGCCGGACAGCTTCAAAGAAGAAAAAGTGGAACGTATCGTCAAGCCGAAGCGCAGCGTGGATCCGAAGATTATGATCGGCGCAGCCGCGGCTTTGATCATCGCGATCATCGGCGTGTATTTCCTGTTTTTTGCCCCGAAGATCAAGGTTGAGAACTTCGTCGGCAAGACGACCAACGACGTTGGAATCTGGGCGAAGGAAAACGGCATCGACACCAAGAATATCGTCATGAATCAGGTATATTCCATGGATTATGACGCCGATCAGATCATTTCCCAGAATAAAAAAGAAGGCAGCAAGATCAAGAAGGATTCAACCTTGATTTTCGAGGTGTCCAAGGGCGCCGATCCCGATGAGAAGATCGAATTCCCGGATATCAAGAACATGACGCTCAGCGAGATCAACGACTGGATCAGCAAGAACAAGCTGTTGAAGGTGAAGGTGAATACCGTTTACAGCGACACGGTGGAAAAGGATCAGGTCATTTCCTTCGATCTGAAATCCGTGAATGAAAACAACTTCACGCGCGGCACCAATCTGACGATCAGCGTATCCAAGGGACCGCAGCCGGCGGGTGAGGTTACCGTCGACGACTTCGTGAAGAAGGAAGTGTCCAGCGCTGAAGCCTGGGCGAAAAGCAAGAAGGTCGAGCTGGAGATCGTCGAGGTTTACCATGATACGATCGCGACCGGACTGATCGTTTCCCAGTCGATCGAATCCGGCAAAACGATGAAGCAGGGCGATACGCTGACCTTGACCGTTTCCAAGGGGAAAGCCGTCAAGGTTCCGCAATTAGTCGGTTATACGAAGGATCAGCTGGAAGCCTGGGCCGCGAACAAGGAAAACGCGGTTTCGATCGTGAAGAAAGAAGTTTACAGCGACGCGCCGGCCGGCAGCGTCATCTCGCAGTCGATTAAGGCGGGCAGCCAGGTCGATTCCGGCACGGTTCTGGAACTGACAATTTCACTGTATATGCCGCAGCTGCAGACCAACAGCCGCGAATATCTGGGCAAGGATTACCTGGCGTTGAACGCGTGGGTTGACGATGTCAATTACCGCGGCGCCAGCATCACGGCAGGCGCATGGGACGGCGAAGAGTGCTCGGATGAATATCCGACACCGGGCCAGATCATCAGCTATCACTGCATGGCTAATGATGGAACAGATCTGCCGCACGGCTGCGACCGGCCATTGCCGCTGAATGCGAAGATCGGATATAAGAAATCCACCGGCGGCTGTACGCCGAAGCCGGAGGAACCGAAAGAGGTTCAGATCGGCCTGACGCCGCTGGGCTCGGAGGCCGCGATGAAGTCGTTCTGCGATGAGAATAAATTGGCTTGCAGCTTCACTTACGTGTCAACAAATGATTCAGCAGGTACAGGCAAAGAAGACGGACAGATTAGTGTGAAGAAAGGCGGAGAGCCGGTAGATCCGAATACAACTGTGAAAGCTGGCGACGCTTTAAGCATAGAAGTATTCTATAACCCGGATAAATTAAATAATCCGGACAAGAATGACGAAAATCAGAACGGCAATGAGGGCAGCCCGGCCGCTGAATAAAGCGGAAGACTGTGTCTCTGAACTGTTGACAGTCTGAATTTTAACCTCAGAAGGGAAGAATGAGAATTATGAATTTTTTCAATCGAGCGCTTAAGAATGTGACCAGGAAGATTTCCAAATCGGTTCTTCTGGCCGTAACCTTTTTCCTGATTGGCAATCTGGTCATCATTGGACTGGGGATCAATAACGCGGCTGAAAATGCAAAGATTCTGACCCGCCAGAAAATGCGGGCGGTCGTTTCGCTGGAATTGGATTATACGGCCTATTACAACGACGCGGATAAGATCACCGATGACGATGAACGTGAAGCATTTTATAAAAATCCGCCGCGGTTAACGATGGATAAGATTGAAAAATTGAAAGCGGACAGCCGGGTCAAGGCGGTCAACTTCATCTCTACTCAGCAGATGTATTCCCAAGATTTCGAATCGGTTCCGCTGAATAATGAGTTTGACAGTAATTACAAGCCGCAGGAAAACACAGAGTCGGAAGTCGACGGCGCTGTTTCTGTGATGTCTTATAGTTGGAAGCCGGCGGATCTGCGCGTGCAGACCAATCGCTATCCGGATATGATCGAATTCCAGGACGGTACCTATGAGATGCTGGAAGGGCGTTTCTACACCCAGGAAGAGATTGATAATTCCGCTGCCGTCGTCTGCGTTCCGCAGGAACTGGCAGAGCTGAACAACCTGCACGTCGGCGACACGATCAGCGTCAACATCACTGATTCTTCGCAGATCGAGCAGATGGAAGGCTCGGGAATTACCGAGGAGGATCTGCTTCTTTCTCTGGAAATCATCGGCATCTATAAAAGCAACGAACAGCTGGATCCGAATTCTGACGAATATAAATGGATGGCCCGTTATGAATCGCCGCAGAACACGCTGTTGATGCCAGCGACGACCGCTTCCGACAAATATTATGATTTCTACGTTAAATCGTATCGTTATTATATGACGACGACGCCGGAATATTATAAAGAGGAAGACATCATGGCGAAGGAAGATTACGGCATGGCTTCCAAAGCCGTTTATCTTTTAGAGGATCCGCTGCAGGTCGATCAATTTGTTGAGGATTATCAGGATCAGACCGGCAATTATGTCATTCTGAACGCCAATAACGATACGTTTAAGAAACTGGCGCGGCCGCTGGATACGCTGTCGCTGTTCTCCAACATCATCGTCTGGATCGTCGTGATCAACGCCGTCGTCATCATCACCCTCGTCACAGCCTTAACGCTGAAAACGCGTGAGTATGAAATCGGCGTGCTGCTTTCGATCGGCGTATCCAAGATGAAAATCGTGGCGCAGTTCTTCGTCGAACTGATCATCGTCGCGCTGATTGGCTTCACCCTGTCGGTCGCCAGCGGTTCGTTAGTCGCCAAACAGGTTGGCAAGATGGTGCTGAACTATCAGGTCGATACGGAAAACAAATACGCGGATGAGAATGACAACAACAATAACTTCTATTATGGCGAAACCAATTACTTCACCGAGATCACTCAGGATGATCTGTTAGAAGAATACAACGTGCAGATCAATCCGATGATCATTGGAGAAATCTATATTCTGGGCATCGGCGTTG